>NZ_LDNX01000163.1:0-4262 GCF_001027955.1 Kocuria sp. SM24M-10
CGCTCTGGCCGCGCAGGTCGAGGCCGACGCCGAGCTGGCGGCAGCTGATGAGGCGGTGCTGGAGGCCGAGGCCGATCTGGAGGCCGCGGTTGCCGCGCAGCAGGCCCTGGAGGCCGCCCTGGCCGCTCAGGTCGAGGCCGACGCGGGGCTCGCACCGGCCCAGGACGCCGTGGACGCGGCCCTGGCTGCCCAGGTCGAGGCCGACGCGGCGGTCGGCACCGCCCAGGACGCCCTGGATGCGGCGGCGGCGGTGCAGGCCGAGGCGCAGGCCGCCCTGGAGGTGGAGCTGGGCGAGCTGCAGCTCGCCCTGGACGCTCAGGTGCAGGCCGATGCCGCGGTTGCTGCCGCTGACGTCGCGGTGGATGCGGCACTGGGGGTGCAGGCCGATGCCGAGGCGGCCCTGGCCGATGCCACGGTGGCGCTGACCGCGGCGGTGGCCGATGGGGACGCCGATGCGATCGCCGCTGCCGAGCTGGCCGTGGAGGAGGCCACTGCGGCCGTGGAGGCCGCGGTCGCTGCGGTGGTCACCGCCCAGGCCGATCTGGATGCCGCGGTGGTTGCTGCCGCCGATGCGGCCCTGACCGTGGGGGTCGCCCAGGAGGAGGCCGATGCCGCCCAGGCCGAGGTGGATCTGGCCGCCGGTGTCACCGCCGACGCGCAGGCGCAGCTGGACGCCGCCGTGGCCGCCGCCGCTGAGGCCGCCGCCGCGGTGGAGACCGCCCAGGCGGAACTGGCGGGCGCCGAGGCCGAGGCGCAGGCCGCCGCGGCCGCGGTGGTCGAGGCGACCGCGGCCGTGGAGGAGGCCGGGTCCGTCGCCGATGCCCAGGCCGCCCTGGAGGTGGCAGTCACCGACCGCGACGCCGCCCAGGCCGAGGCCGAGGCCGCCGCCGCCGTAGTGGCCGAGGCGCAGGTGGCCCTGGAGGACGCGCAGGTGGAGCCGGAATCGCTGCTCGAGGCTCGGGCGGAGGTGACCGCCGCCGAGGAGATCCAGGCTGCCGCCCAGGCCGAGTTCGACGCCGCGCAGGCCGAGCTGGACGCCCAGCTGGGCCTGGTGGCCGCGGTCGAGGACGCCGAGACCGCCGTGGCCGATGCCGAGGTGGCCGTGGAGACGGCCGTGGCCGCCGCCGTCGAGGCGCAGCTGGCCCTGGACGCCGCTATCGAGGACCTCGCCGAGGTCCGCCTGGCCCTGGGTGAGGTCGGGGTCGACGTTGAGGAGCTGGAAGCTCTCTTCGATGCAGCCCTGGCAGCCTGCGCCGGCACAGGGGCCGGCATCGACGTCGACGTGGACGAGGGCCTGGTCACCGGCCCCACCACCACCCCCGGTGCCCCGTGGTCCCCGGGCACCTCCCCGGTGCACTGGGTGCCCGGTTCCTCCATGGAGACCACCAACCAGGGCATGAACGTCCAGACCGCCGGCACCACCCCCAGCACGACCACCGGCGCCGGCTCCGAGAACCACCTGGGAGTGATCGCGCTGACCGGGGCCGGGCTGCTCGCCGCGACCGGGCTGGTGCTGCGCCGCCGGCACACCACCGGCAGCTAACCACCACCGCGGGTGGGTCGCTCCTGCGCCCCACCCGCCACCATCGTGACCCTCCGGGCGCCGGCCACCCCGGCCGGCGCCCGGAGCCACACCACCAGCCCTCGGGGGGCATCAGATGGGCCATCAGCACGACAAACACCAGCACGGCGCCACCACAGCACCCCACCAGCCCCGGCGCACCCGTGCCCTGCCCGTCATCACCGGCCTGGCCGCGGCCGTGCTGCTCGGGATCGGCGGGTACCTCGGCCTCGGGCCCGGCCCTGATACCGAAGCGACTGCCACGGCGCCACCGGCCACCCACAGCACCACTGCCGCCCCCGACCCCATCGGGGGCGAGGGTGCGGCCTCGACAGCACCCACAGCATCCGTCTCGCCCTCCCCCGCACCTTCCCGGGCGGCTCCCGCGGTGACGCCCTCACCGGCAGCCACACCACCGGCAGCCACACCACCGGCGCCCGAGCCGGCCCCGGTCCAGCCGGCGGCCTCAGCCCCGGTCCACCTCACCGTGCCCGCCGCCGACATCGACCAGCCGATCCTGCCGCTGGCCCCGACCACCGCCGAGCTGGCCAACCAGTCGATCGTGCCCCCAATGACCATGGACGCCTACTGGCTGACCACCTACGGCACCCCCGGAGCCGGGTCCACGAACACCACCTACATCACCGGGCACAGCTGGGAAGGCACCGAAGCCCCCTTCGACCGGCTCAGCACCCACCTGAACCCCGGGGACACCATCACCCTCGACACCCAGACCGGGGCCATCAACTACACCGTGGACGCAGTCACCACCCACGACAAGAACACCCTCAAGAACAGCGATATCTGGCGCATCACCCCGCAACGGCTGGTGATCATCAGTTGCTACACCCACGACCCCTGGGGCAAGAACGTCGTCATCACCGCCACCCCCACCCACTAACCCCACCCCCTCCTCTTTGTCGGGGACTGTAAGAAGAACGGTGTGTGAGGGTCCGGCCTGATCCGAAAGGAGACGGCCGTGACCGACTTCACGACTGACAGGACGCAGGAGATGATCGATCCCGTGACGGGAGAGATCATCGACCAGAAGGAAATCGCCGAACGACTGCTCGCCCAGGCCAAGGAGCAAGGCGTGAGCCTGGTCGGCCCCGGCGGGTTGCTGAGCCAGCTCACGAAGAACGTCCTCGAGACCGCGCTGGAAGCCGAACTGACCGAGCACCTCGGGCACGACCACGGGCAGACCCCGATCGCCGCGAATATGCGCAACGGCACGAGGCCGAAGACGGTGCTGACCGAGATCGGCCCGGTCGAGATCGAAGTGCCCCGGGACCGGGAGGGGTCCTTCGAGCCGGTGATCGTGCCCAAGCGCAAGCGGCGCCTGGACGGCATCGACCAGATCGTGCTCTCCCTCTCTGCCCGGGGCCTGACCACCGGTGAGATCGTGGCGCACTTCGAGGAGGTCTACGGGGCCAAGGTCTCCAAGGACACCATCTCGAAGATCACCGAGAAGGTCGCCGGCGAGCTGGCCGAGTGGTCTTCGCGCCCGCTGGACCCGCTCTACCCGGTGCTCTTCGTCGACGCGATCGTCGTGAAGGTCCGCGACGGGCAGGTCCGCAACACCCCGTTCTACGTCGTCATGGGCGTCACCGTGCACGGAGAGCGGGAGATCCTGGGCATCTGGGCCGGCGACGGCGCCGAGGGCGCCCGGTTCTGGCTGCAGGTCTTCTCCGAGCTGAAGAATCGGGGCGTCGAGGACGTGCTCATCGCCGTCTGCGACGGGCTCAAGGGCCTGCCGGAGGCGATCACGAACTCCCACAGCTGCACGGTCGTGCAGCAGTGCGTCGTGCACCTGATCCGTAACAGCTTCCGCTACGCGGGCCGTCAGCACCGGGACGGGATCGTCAAGGCGCTCAAGCCGGTCTACACCGCCCCGTCCGAGGCCGCGGCGAAGGACCGCTTCGCCGAGTTCAAGGCCGAGTGGGGCCAGCGGTATCCGGCGATCGTGCAGCTGTGGGAGTCCTCCTGGGCCGAATTCGTGCCCTTCCTCGAATACGACGTGGAGATCCGCCGGGTGATCTGCACGACGAACGCGATCGAGTCGATCAACGCCCGCTACCGGAGGGCGGTGCGGGCCCGTGGGCACTTCCCGAACGAGGCCGCAGCGCTGAAGTGCCTGTACCTGGTCACTCGATCCCTTGACCCCACCGGCGGCGGCAGAGCACGGTGGGTGATGAGGTGGAAGCCGGCGCTGAACGCGTTTGCTATCACCTTCGCCGGACGGTTCGAGAGAACCACTCACTGATGAAAACCGCCGGGCCCCACACACCGTTTATCGGACAGTCCCCTTGTCGTGAGGTTGTCCCCCTTCGGTGGACGTCCTTGATGGTCAGGCCTGGTGCCTGGCAGGGAGGATGTTCCTGTGGGAGCCAAACGGAAGAGGTACACGCCCGCGTACCGGCGTGATGCCGCGCATCTGGTGATCGACACCGGGCGCCCGATCGTCCACGTGGCGAAGGAGATCGGTGTCGGAGAAGCTCTGCTGGGTCGTTGGGTCGCGATCGAGAGGGCCAAGATGGACGACCCGCCCTCAGCACTGGATACCGATGAGCGGGCAGAGCTGGAGCGGTTGCGCCGTGAGGTGGCCGAGCTGCGGATGGACCGGGAGTTCCTGAAAAAAGCAGCCGCCTTCTTCGCGACCGAGAACCAGAACCGGTGAGGATGTTCGAGCTCATCGACGCGG
>NZ_LDNX01000164.1:0-2015 GCF_001027955.1 Kocuria sp. SM24M-10
CAGCCCCCGGCCCCGGCCGCGGGCGCGACGGGCGCCGCCGCGGCCGCAGGCTCCGGCGCCTCGGCCCCCGGCGGCACCCTGGACCTCAACACCGCCACCGCCGCGGAGCTGGAGGCCCTGCCCCGGGTCGGCCCGGTGCTGGCCGGACGGATCGTGGAGTTCCGCGACCAGCACGGCGGCTTCGCCGCGTCCACCGATCTCGACGCCGTGCCCGGCATCGGGCCCACCCTGCTGGAGGCCCTGCTCCCGCTGGTGACCGTGTGAGGGGCCCCGCCGCCCGCTGGGCGCGCGCCCTGGAGCACCAGGAGCACCGCGACGCCCGTGCTCCGGGCCGTACGTGGGACCTCCGGCTCGTCCCCGCCGCCGTGGGCGCCTGGCTCACCGGCCTGCTCGGCACCCACCTCACCCCGGCGGGCACCGCGGCCGCGGCGGGCGGGTACCTCGCCGCGCTGGTCCTGGCCGCCGTCCTCCTCCGGACCGTCCTCGCCCGGACCGATCTCGTCCTCACCCATCTCGTCCGGGGCGGTCTCGGCCGGAGCGGGGTCCGTGTCCCGACGACCGTCCGGCCGGACCGGGCGCCGCACGGGCCGCCCTGGTCGAGCCTCGCGCTCAGCGCCCTGGCGATGGCCGCCGTGCTGCTCAGCGCCTCCGCCGACCGGCACGGCAGCACCTCCGGCGCCCTGGGCGAGGCCCTGGCCGGCGGAGGGACCCTGGTCGTGACCGCCGACGTGGCCGAGGGACCCCGCCCGTGGACCGCCCCTGCGGCAGGTCCGGCCGGGGAGGACCGCACCGGCGTGGTGCTCGAGCTCGTCCTGCACGAACTCACCCACCGCGGCCGCACCGGTCCCGCCGAGGCCACGGTCACCGTCTTCGCCGACGGCCCCGCCTGGTCCGCGCTGACTCCCGGCCGGCGGATCACCGCGGCGCTCGTGGCGGCCGGCGACCCGACCCCCGGGCCCCCGACCCTGCGCGCCGCCGCCCCGCCCACCGTCCTCCCGGCGGCCCCGCCCACGGCGCGGGACCGGGTGCGGGAACGCTTCGTGCTCAGCACCGCGGCGCTCGGCCCCGACGCCGCCGGGCTGCTCCCCGGCATGACCTTCGGCGAGCGCTCCGGGCTCGGCGAGGAGCTGGAGCAGGCGATGCAGGACACCGGGCTCACCCACCTGACCGCCGTCTCCGGGTCCAACTGCGCGCTCGTCACGGTCCTGGCCGGCCACGCCGCGCTGGTCCTCGGCGCCCGCCGCCGCACCTGCCTGCTCACCGGCCTCGGAGCCCTGGGCGCCTTCGTGCTCCTCGTGGGACCCGACCCCTCCGTGCTGCGCGCCGCGACCATGGGCGGGCTGGCCGCGATCGGTCTGCTGACCGGGCGCACCGCCGTGTCCCTCGCCACCCTCTCCGGCGCCGTGCTCGTCCTCGTCGTGCTGCACCCGGCCCTCGCCGCCGAGTACGGCTTCGTCCTGTCCGTGCTGGCCACCGCCGGGATCGTCGTCACCTCCCGGCCGCTGACCCGGTGGCTCGGCCGGTGGATGCCGGACGCGCTGGCGCTCACGGTCGCGGTCCCGGCCACGGCCCAGCTGTGGTGCGCGCCGGTGCTCGTGCTGCTGCAGCCCGCCGTGCCCGTCTACGCCCTGGTCGCCAACGTCGTCGCCGCCCCGGTCGTGCCGGCGGTGACCGTGTGCGGGCTCGCGGGGCTGCTGGCGCTGCACCTGCCGGCGGGGGACACCGCGGCCCTCCTGCCGCTCACGGTGGGCGGCTGGGGCACGCAGCTGATCGCCGGGACCGCCCGCACCCTGGCCGCGGCCCCCGGCGCCCTGGCCCCGTGGCCGGACGGCGTCCCCGGAGCCGTGCTGATGGCCGCGGCGAGCGCGGCGGCCGTGGGGGCCGTGCACCTGCTGGACGTGCGGCGGCGCCGCCCCCGGCCCGTGGCGGGCGCCCTGCGCGGGGGACCGGCGCCTCCGGCGCTGCCGGAGCAGCACTGGCGGGACCGCGACCGCCGGCGGCGCCGGCGGCGCACG
>NZ_LDNX01000165.1:0-5175 GCF_001027955.1 Kocuria sp. SM24M-10
ACGGCGCCGGGGCAGGTGTGGAGTTGGGACATCACAAAGCTCAAGGGGCCGGAGCGGGGCGTGTACTACGACCTGTACGTCGTGCTCGACATCTTCTCCAGGTTCGTCGTGGGCTGGACCATCGCGGCCCGCGAGGACGCCGAGATCGCCAAGAACCTGCTCGAGCACGCCATGGGCATCCATGGCGTGCCGGAGGCGATCCACGCCGACCGCGGGACCTCGATGACCTCCAAACCGGTCGCTCAGCTGCTCGTCGACCTCGGGGTGGCCAGGTCGCACTCCCGCCCGCACGTGTCGAACGACAACCCTTACAGCGAGGCGGCGTTCAAGACGCTGAAGTACGCCCCGGTCTTCCCCGAGCGCTTCGGGTCCCTGGCCGACGCCGGCGCGTTCGCCGAGCAGTTCTTCGCCTACTACAACCACGAGCACCGCCACTGCGGGATCGGGCTGCACACCCCCGCCAGCGTCCACTTCGGCACCGCCGGGCAGGTCCGCGCCCAGCGCCAGGCCACCCTGGACGCGGCCTACGCCGCCCGTCCCGAGCGCTTCGGCCACCGCCGACCCCAGGCGCCCAAGCTGCCCGAGGCCGCCTGGATCAACCAGCCCTCACAGGAGGCCCTCATACAGACCGCCTGACGGAATCTGTCTCACCCGCCTTGACACTTTCCGTTGACGAACGTCACATTTTCAGTCATTCTCTTGAATACAGAAATATTCTCTGCAAATTATGAAAGGTCGGTTCCATGCTCAACCCGGTGCTAACTCAAACAGGTCCAGTCCAAGGCCGTGAAGATGACGGGGTGCGCAGTTGGCTCGGGATCCCCTACGCCGCGCCGCCCTGGGGCCGGCACCGATTCGCACCGCCCCAGGCCCCTACTCCATGGAGCTCTGTTCGCGATGCCTCCTCGTACGGGCCCCCGGCGCCCCAGGGCCTGCAACTGCCTGGCTCGGAGATCCCGCCGTCAACCGATCCGGCACCTGACTGTCTGACCCTCAACATCTGGGCCCCGAGTGCAGCTCCAGAGGCATTGCCGGTCATGGTGTGGTTCCACGGCGGAGCCTACCTCGCCGGGGCAGGTTCAGAACGGGCGTACAACGGGACCGCACTGGTCCGCGAGGGCGTCCTGGTTGTCACCGTGAACTACCGGATGGGTGTGGACGGCTTCGGACAGATCGACGGCGCCGTTTCCAACCGCGGGATCCTCGACCAGATCGCGGCACTGGAATGGGTGCGGGACAACATTGCCGGCTTCGGAGGTGACCCGCAAAAGGTCACAATCTTCGGAGAATCCGCAGGCGCCGGATGTGTCCTGGCCCTGCTAACCATGCCACGCGCCCGCAATCTGTTCCATCGGGCCATCGCCCAGAGTATTCCTCGGATGTTTTTCTCCCCACCACTCGCGCACTCGGTCACCCAGGCCGTCGCCGCCGCAGCCGGCATCGAAGGAACAGCAGATGCACGCACCCTTGCGACGTTGACTCCTCAGACGCTGGCCGACGCAACGCGGCTGGTCATCAGCACCATGGGAAACCGCGCCGACGAATGGGGTACCCTCGCCTACACTTCCTCGTCGTCTGGGCCGATCTTTGGGCCGATCGTGGACGGAGACACGATGCCGGAGGACCCATGGACGGCGCTTCGAAATGGCGCCGCCCGCGAAATACCCATAATCACCGGCCATACCCGCGACGAATACCGTCTTTTCACCGCCCTACAAAAGCGGTTTAGCATCACCACGGAAGAAGCGGACACCGCCCTGCACATCTTCGCACCCAACGGAGACGCCGACGGCTACCGCGCCATTATGCCGCAAGCAGAACCCGGGGAGCTCTACGAAAAGGTCAATACCGACTACCTGTTCCTCGCCCCTACACTGCAGGCTGCCATGGCCGGCGCCGACGCCGGGGGACACGTGTTCGTCTACGAGCTGTGCATCGACCCGGTAGGGGGCATGGGCTCCCCGCACGCCATTGACTTGCCCTTGACCTTCAACACCCTGGACACCGTAATGGGAGCGCTGATCCCGGAGCCAACTGACTCAGTGATCGAATCCGGCATCCGGATGCGCAGCGCATGGACCCGCTTCGCCGCAACCGGAAACCCGGGATGGCCGCAGTGGGGCCCAGACCAGTCGGTACAGATATGGGGCGGCGAGAACCCTGTGGTGCGCTACCCCGAATCGGAACGGCTTGAACTGTCCCTGACGGATAGTTGCGGCGCCCTCGAGCTATTGCAACATCAAGAGCTGGGCCGGTGAACGCCCAACCAGGACGCCGCCACCGCTTTCATCCTTACCCGGCCCCGTGATTCACACGATCGAACGCTGCGCAGGAATTCTTCCTCGTTCGCTAGGGCGTGTCTCCTAAAGCTGTCAGCCAGATGATGATTGCCCGGAGAACTGCTCCGCCGCGGTAAGTCAGGGCGAGCTTGTCATAGCGGGTCGCCAGGGCCCGCCATTGCTTGAAGATGTTGAAGTTTCGTTCGACGACATTTCGGCCCTTGTAGTCCTCTTTGTCGAAGGCAGGCGGCCTGCCACCGGTGGAACCTCGTCGCTTTCGGTGGCCAATCTGGTCGGACGGTTGCGGGATGACTGCGGTAATACCGCGGTCGCGGAGGTGGGTTCGGATCGCTCGAGACGAGTAGGCCTTGTCACCGCGGACACGGTCCGGGCGGGTTCTGGGTCTGCCCTGACCCGCCCGGTTGATCTTCAGCTGGTTCATGAGGTGGGCGAACATCGGCGCGTCCCCGCCCTGGCCCGGAGCGACTAGCAGAACCAAGGGCCTGCCTTTGCCATCAACCAAGGCGTGAATCTTGGTGCTCAATCCGCCCCGGGACCGTCCAACCGCATGATCGTCCGGCTCAGCAAACAGATTCATGTAATTCGAACCGGCCCCCTGTGGTGCGCGGCAGGTTGGTGCCGTGCTGGTGGGCACGGTTCACCGTCGAATCGACCGAGACCGACCAATCCACTTCACCCTGAGAGTCCGCGACCGTCAGCAATGCAGCCAGGATGCTGTCCCACGTTCCGTCACCGCTATAGCGACGGTGACGCTTCCAAATGGTCTGCCACGGACCGAACTCGGCAGGCACATCCCGCCACGCGATCCCGCACCGATACCGGTAAATGATGCCCTCGACCACGCGCCGGTCATCCCGGAAAGGACGACCCCGACGACCATCAGAGGACGGCAACAACGGCTGGATGCGGGCCCACTGCCCATCGGTCAAAACAGAAGTACGCGACACCCATCAAGCATCCCGGCTAAACCAACTTGAATTTAGGAGACACGCCCTAGTCGAGAACGGTGCGGATGTGGCTCCGACCGCAAATGTGCCACAAGCTGTGGCACTTGCTACGTTGTCGCAATGATTCCCAGGCGCGCACGATCGCCGTCATGTACTTCAGGTTGCGGGCAGAGATCCATTTCATGTGGCAAACCGGAAAACCGCATGTTTCAGATTGATTCATCTGGTGGTATTCGCAGAGTACTAGACGACATATGGTTCTTATCGGCCAGTTCCGACTCATCGGTTTAAACAGAGGGCCTATCCATTATGCCTGTTTTGGCCACGCTGTTGTCAACAACGGCTAGTTACATCTCCTACTGCAGTTCTTGCGCTACGCGGTCCTTCAGAACTCCGATCAGACTGAACTACACCCCAACCTGACGTCAGGCAGCAAGGACAAAAGCGTCAGAATAGGGCCCCGACCAGCCAATTGGCACACTTCGACGGAAGGGTCTAGATTCCAACCGGACGGTTACGCTGGCGAACCCTCCTGCCCAAGGGATGCCCGATCTCTCTGTTTTGTGCAGAAACTGTTGGCACAAACTCCGCTGGTCCGACACCCAGCAGCCCCGGGCAGGTCTACGGCCGCGGGAACAAGGAACGGGAACAAGCAGCTAGGGGTAGCAAACTATCCTCCAAGGTCGGGGGTGTAGTTGTTGAGCAGCGTCCGAGTGAGCTGTTCCCCGCGGATCGCAATGGCGTCCAAATCAACATCCCTCATTGGAGCGAAGTTCGTCGGATAATTTTGGACTCTTGCGCGTGGGACGAGGTCCGCCAAGGGCATTGGCAGCCGCTCATCTCGCATGCCGAGGTAGACGTGAACAATGCCCTTTACCTCCGCGTGCTCGCGGGCCAAGTGAATCCGGCTTCGGGCAGAGTCCTGAGATTTTGTGTGTGTGATGTCAAAACTTTGGGCGAGCCTGCCGGCCATGAATCGAGCCGCGGAACGCTCAGTACGTCCGCGTCCGGCGTCGACGGCGACAATGTAATCGAGATCGAATACGTGGGAACTGTACTTGGTTGAGCGGCCAGGGAGTAAGGGAGCAAGGCCAAGGTTGTCGTATACACCACCGTCGGTCAAAGACAATCGCTCGCTACGTCGATCACCGTCTCTACCAAGGAATTCGTAACTTCGGCACAAAGCGGGAAGTAAAACTGGGAACGCCGCTGAGGCTGCGACTGCTTCCGCAACAGTTACCTCATCGAGGATTGTCCCGAACGGCGAAGATGCGCTGAGAGCGCTGCCGAATCGCACTGCGTTACCGGTTCTCATGTCTGTGGACGAAATCACGGTCTCGATGCCTGCATGGGTCACATCAGTGATGAGCTTGGCTCCGAAATTACGCGACGACAGGGCATCGACGAGTGCATCAGTGCGGGAATAGGAGCGCCCCTCCTTCGAGGCAAGTGCCCGGACAGCGCTGGCGATTGCACGCCCCGCTGCCCGTGGCGTGAAGGCACGTCGAGCAAGCTCAGTTTGGAGTCCCCCACGCAGGAGCGTAGTGACGGAGTCGTCAAACTCATCGAATCGTTCCGGTCCGTAAGCCCACATCGCAGCGAGGAGGCTCCCCCCACTGATGCCCGAAACGACAGTCACCTGGGGAAGAAGATTGCGATCGTGAAGGGCTCGTAGGCTGCCGAGGCCGAACCCTGTGCGTCAGGATGGGGTGAGACACCAGCACTGATGTGACCCATGCAGGCATCGAGACCGTGATTTCGTCCACAGACATGAGAACCGGTAACGCAGTGCGATTCGGCAGCGCTCTCAGCGCATCTTCGCCGTTCGGGACAATCCTCGATGAGGTAACTGTTGCGGAAGCAGTCGCAGCCTCAGCGGCGTTCCCAGTTTTACTTCCCGCTTTGTGCCGAAGTTACGAATTCCTTGG
>NZ_LDNX01000166.1:0-1896 GCF_001027955.1 Kocuria sp. SM24M-10
CTCCAGGGTCAGATCCGCGACCTCGATCCGCCCGGCCAGGAAGTCCTTGGACAGCGGCGGACGGTCGTAGGGACGCTGCAGCTCATCACCGATGATCACCACACGCCCGCCGAACCCGAGGCTGCGAGCCGCCCTCGCGGCCGACAGACCGGCCAGCGAGGCTCCGACAATGACGAGGGACTCCATGAAGGACCCCTTTCAGATCAGTGGGTGCGGGAACAGCAGGGCGGCGCCGGGCGGGTGGACCTCTCGGCTCGTTGCCGCGTACTGCGCAACGTGCTTCATATTGTGAGGTTCAGCGTGATGCGTCCCACATTGGCCTGTCAAGCGTTCCGGGCGACTTTTCCTGCCCCCGTCCCGGGGTCGCCGTGATTCCCGACGGCGCGGCGGACCCCGCGGACAATGTTGCGCAATGTGACCCACGTTGCACAGGGCAGGATGCCTGCCCGTTCCCCGGCTCTTTCCGGCGTCGAGGGCGCGAAGCCCACCGGCCCAGGAAGGCGGCGTCGACGGCATGAGCGGATCCACGCCGACGGAGCTCGAGGAGTACCTCATGTCACCGGTGCGGCGGTGCTCCGCGGGGTGATCCGCGGCCCCGGGTGGGGCGCTGCTTCAGCGTTCGAGGTCGCCGCGGATGAAGGCCTCCAGGTTCGCCCGGGCGGTGTCGTCGGCCTGCTGCTCGGGCGGGGACTTCATGAAGTACGCCGCCGCCGAGGTCAGCGGCCCGCCGATCCCGCGGTCCAGCCCGATCTTCGCCGCCCGGATCGCGTCGATGATCACCCCGGCCGAGTTCGGGGAGTCCCACACCTCCAGCTTGTACTCCAAGGAGATCGGGGCGTCCCCGAACCCGTGACCCTCCAGACGCACGAAGGCGAACTTCCGGTCGTTGAGCCACGGCACGTGGTCCGAGGGCCCGATGTGCACCTCCTCGGTGCCGAACTCCCGCACCACGTTGGAGGTCACCGCCTGGGTCTTGGAGATCTTCTTCGACTCCAACCGGGTGCGCTCGAGCATGTTCATGAAGTCCATGTTCCCGCCCACATTGAGCTGATACGTCCGGTCCAGCACGTACCCGCGGTCCTCGAAGAGCTTGGCCAGCACCCGGTGGGTGATCGTCGCCCCGATCTGGGACTTGATGTCATCGCCCACGATCGGCACCCCCGCGGCGGCGAACTTCTGCGCCCACTCCTCGGTGGAGGCGATGAACACCGGCAGCGCGTTGACGAAGGCCACCCCCGCGTCCAGGGCCGCCTGGGCGTAGAACCGGTCGGCGGCCTCCGAGCCCACCGGCAGATAGGACACCAGCACATCCACCTGCGCCTCCCGCAGCGCGGCGGCGACATCGACCGGCTCGGCCGCCGACTCCTGGATCATCTCCCGGTAATAGGCCCCCAACCCGTCCAGGGTCGGCCCGCGCTGGACGGTCACCCCGGTGTGCGGCACCGAGGCGAAGGCCAGCGTGTTGTTCCGCCCGGCGCCGATCGCCTCGCACAGATCCACCCCCACCTTCGCCGCGTCCACGTCGAAGGCGGCCACGAACTGCACATCGGAGACGTGATAGTCCCCGAACACCACGTGCATCAGCCC
Source organism: Kocuria sp. SM24M-10 (assembly GCF_001027955.1). Taxonomy (NCBI): domain Bacteria; kingdom Bacillati; phylum Actinomycetota; class Actinomycetes; order Micrococcales; family Micrococcaceae; genus Kocuria; species Kocuria sp. SM24M-10. The sequence continues at coordinate 1,588 of NZ_LDNX01000166.1, forward strand.
CGGCACGGTCTGCCCCGGGTCGGCATCGGCGTAGAAGTGCACGCCCTGGATCAAGGACGAGGCGCAGTTGCCGACACCGGCCACCGCCACTCGGATCGGATGATGAGACACGATTCTCCTTCGTCGTGGGGCCGGACGCAGCCGCCGTGGCGGGGTGCGGCCGACCCCTCGGGGGTGAGGGGTGAGGGGCGGGTGACGTGGTGGTCCCCGCTGGGGTGCCGGCACGGGTCGCGCCGGCACCCGGGCGTCAGGGGCAGCGGTCGATCCACTCCTGCAGGTGAGGGGCCTCGGCGCGGATGTGGTCGTCGT
>NZ_LDNX01000167.1:0-9271 GCF_001027955.1 Kocuria sp. SM24M-10
CGGGCACGCAGCCGGCCGGGGTCGGCGTGCAGCGCACGGACCACGGGGGTGGGCCCGCCGGCGAGCGTGGCCTCCAGCGCGGCGAGCGCGAGCTTGTCGGCGCGCACCGCGCGGGCGAGGGGGTGGCCGGCCAGCCGGGCGACGACCTCCGCGCGGCCGAGCACCACCCCGGCCTGCGGGCCGCCGAGCAGCTTGTCGCCGCTGGCGATGACGATGTCCGCACCACCCGCGAGGGCGGAGGCGGCGTCCGGCTCTCCCGGCAGGTGCGGGTCGGGGGTCAGCAGGCCGCTGCCCAGGTCGGCCACCAGGGGCACGCCGTGGGCGCGCGCCAGCGGCCGCAGCTCCTCCGGCCCGACGCCCGAGGTGAAGCCCTCCACCCGGAAGTTGCTCGGGTGCACCTTGAGCAGGCACCCGGTCTCCGGGCCGAGCGCCTCCGCGTAGTCACGCAGGTGCGTCCGGTTGGTCGTGCCCACCTCGCGCAGCCGGGCTCCGGTCGACTCGATGAGCTCCGGCAGCCGGAAGCCGGCCCCGATCTCGACGAGCTCGCCGCGGCTGATCACCACCTCGCGGCCGGCCGCCAGCGCCGTGGTGGCCAGCACCAGCGCGGCCGCCCCGTTGTTGACCACCAGCGCCTCCTCGGCGGGCGGGCAGGCGGCGAGCAGGGCCGCCCGGGCCCCGGCGCCGCGGCGGGACCGGGTGCCGGTGCGCAGGTCCAGCTCCACGTCGACGTACCCGGCCGCCGCCGTCAGCGCCTCGGTCGCGGCCGCCGACAGCGGCGCGCGGCCCAGGTTGGTGTGCACGACCACCCCGGTGGCGTTGAGCACCGGGGTCAGGGTCGACGCGGAGCGCTGCGTGAGCGCGGCCAGGACCGCCGGCTCGACCTGGTCGGGGGTGAGCTCGCCGCGCCGCGCCCGCTCCTGGGTCCCGCGCACCAGGGAGCGGACGACCTCCTCGCTCAGCCGCTCGCGGGCCCGGCGGACAGCCGGCAGACCCATGAGCTGGTCGGTGCGCGGGATCAGGCGACGCGGATCGTCCTGGGCCACAGTTCCTCCTCGGCGAGCCGGGCGCATGACAGACGGTGACGGACGCAGCCGTTGACGGAAACGGAAGTTGGCGGAGGCGGACGGGAATCGAACCCGCCAGACCGAGGTGCTCGGTCTCACCGGTTTTGAAGACCGGGGGGCCCACCAGGACCCGGACGCCTCCGCCGCCCAACCTAGCACCCTCCCCACCACTAGGCTGACGGCATGGAACAGACCCGCACGCCGCACCCGTCCCTGCCCGAGACCGGCGCGGTCCGGCTGACCGGCTTCGCCCACGGCGGCGGCTGCGCCTGCAAGATCCCGCCCGGGGAGCTCGAGGACGCGGTGCGGGGTCTCACCGGGCAGACGGGAGCCGGTGTGCTGGTCGGCCTCGACGACGGCGACGACGCCGCGGCCGTCCTGGTGCGCGAGGACCTCGCGGTGCTCTCCACCGCCGACTTCTTCACCCCGGTCGTCGACGACGCCTACGACTGGGGCCGGATCGCCGCCGCGAACGCGCTGTCGGACGTCTACGCCATGGGCGGGCGCCCGGTCATGGCGATCAACCTGGTGGGCTGGCCGCGGGACGTGCTCCCGATGGAGCTGCTGACGGAGGTGCTGCGCGGCGGCCTGGCGGTGGCCTCCGAGGCGGGGTGCCCGGTGATCGGGGGCCACTCCATCGACGACCCGGAGCCGAAGTACGGCATGGCCGTGACGGGTGTGGCAGATCCCGCCCGGCTGCTGCGCAACGACGCCGCCGCGCCCGGGCTGCCCCTGACCCTCACCAAGCCGATCGGCGTGGGGCTGCTCAACAACCGGCACAAGGCGACCGGTGAGGTCTCCGCCGAGGCCGTGGCCACGATGACCCGGCTCAACCGGGACGGCGCCGAGGCCGCGCTGACCGCCGGGGCCCGGGCTGCCACCGACGTCACCGGGTTCGGGCTGCTCGGGCACCTGCACAAGATGTGCCGCGCCTCCGGGGTCGGCGCGGTCCTGGACCGGGCGGCGGTGCCCCTGGTCGAGGGGGCCCAGGAGGCGCTGCGGGACGGCTTCGTCTCCGGGGGGACCCGCCGCAACCTCGACTGGGTGCGCCCCCACCTTCGCGCCGGGGCCGGCGTGCCCGAGGAGGACCTGCTGCTGCTGGCCGACGCGCAGACCTCGGGCGGGCTGCTCGTCGTCGGCGAGCTGCCCGGCTACCCGGTGATCGGCCACACCGTGGCCGGATCCGGCATCGAGGTGCGCTGAGCGCCGTCCCGGGACGGCGCTCAGCCGGCCGTGGTGATCGAGTCGTCGACGACGCCGGCGGCCCGCCGGGCGGCCAGGCGCGCCTTCTGCGGCTCGATCGTGTACCGGGGGTCCTGGGCCGAGTGGATCCCGGCCTCCAGCACGCCGAACCGCGTCAGCGCGGAGGAGGCCAGCAGCGCCAGCCCCGACACCGCGGCGACCGCCCGGTGCCGTCCGCCCAGCAGCGTGCCGAGACCGCCGGCGACCGCCAGCCGCTCGCTCCACACCAGCATCGTCCCGGCCGGTCCGTGGTGCAGCGGCTCGGCCGCCACGGGGTGCATCCGCCGCTCCATCAGCTTCGTGGCGACCAGCTCCCCGGCCACGCCCAGCACGGCGATCCGGCGGGCGGGGCCGGCCTGGCCGACCGACGTCGTGACCATCGCCAGACCGCCGGAGGCGAGGCTCGCCGAGCCCACGAAGACGAACGCCAGGTGCTCGCGGGCGTCGTTCCAGGTGGGGGTCGCCGTGTCGGAGAGCAGGACCGCGGTGTAGGCGGCCAGCGGCCCGGCGAACACGGCGGCCTCGACCCCGGCCGGGCCCTCGACCGCGCGCAGCACCGGGCGCAGCGGCCCCAAGGGCAGACGGGCACCGGTCATCCGGTCGACCTCGGCCACGGCCGCGGTGCCCATGCCGGCGCCGAACGCGCTGAGGATCCAGGAGCCCACGCTCATGGGAGACGTCACCTTGAACGTGCGCAGCATGTTGAAGAAGCGCTCCGGCCGGCCGAGGTCGGCGACCAGGGCCACCGCGCCGGCGCCGAGGGCGGCCACCGAGCCCAGCCGGGCGTTGCGGCGCAGCTCGTCCCGGCCGGTGAGCTGACCGCCCAGGGCGAGCAGCGCCGAGCCGCCGGCCACGCCGCCGAGGAACAGGTACGCGGCGACCTCGTGGCCCCACGGCGCCGGCTTGACCACCGCTCGCCCGTAGTAGGACGTGAACTCCGCCTCCGGGACCATCGGCATCTCGCGCCAGCCGTCGCCCCCGCCGCCCTGGCCGGGGCCCCGGCGGCGCGGGCCGCCGCGCCGACGGCGGCGCGGCTGCTCGGGGGGACGGTAGCCGTCGAACTCGGAGAGGCTCACGAACGGCCTCCCGCGAAGGCCAGGGCGGCGGCGGCGAGCATGCCCGCCGCGGCCAGGCCGGCCCGCCGGTACATCTGGGGCAGGTCGGCGGTCGGCACCCGCGGGTCCGGCGGCAGCCCGTACACCTCCGGCTCGTCGAGCAGCAGGAACACCGACCCGGTGCCGCCCACGCCGTCGAGCTCGTTGGCGCCGTAGAGCCTCGCCTCGGTGCGCCCCTGGGCGTGCAGCTCCGCGACCCGCTCCCGCGCCTGGTCCACCATGTCGTCGTGCTCGCCGTACTTGATGGAGGTGGTGGGGCAGGTCTGCGCGCAGGCGGGCGTCTGGTCGTCCACCATGCGGTCGTAGCACAGGGTGCACTTCTGGGCGATGCCCACCTTCGGCACCTCGGGCCGGGTCCCGGGCTGCTCGCCCCGCTTCGTGCGCGGCGCGGCCGTGCCGTCGGTGCGCCGCTCGATCACGCCGAACGGGCAGCCGGCCACGCAGGTGCCGCACCCGTTGCACACGTCGTCCTGCACCACCACGGTGCCGTGCTCGGTGCGGAACAGCGCACCCGTGGGGCACACGTCGAGGCACCCGGCGTGCGTGCAGTGCTTGCAGACGTCGGAGGACATCAGCCAGCGGAACTCCTCGGTGTCCGGCGGGGTGGTGTCCTCCGCCGCCGTCCGCGGGCGCGTCTCGGGAGGCCCCACCTGGGGCATGCCGAGGCTCACGAGCTTGCGCCCGGACTCCCGGGCCTCCTCGATGCGCTCGCTGTCCTGCTCGACGAACGCCACGTGCCGCCAGGTGCTCGCGCCCAGGGAGCCGGTGTTGTCGTAGGAGGACTCCAGCAGCCGCAGGTCCCCGTCCTGGGGGTTCTGGTTCCACTCCTTGCAGGCCACCTCGCAGGCCTTGCAGCCGATGCAGATCGAGGTGTCGGTGAAGAAGCCCTTCCGCGGGTGCTGGTGCTCCCAGTGCGCGTCGGCGGTGGGGTCGGTCGGTCCGGCCAGCTGGCCCATCAGTTCTCCCTCTGGGGTTCGGTGCTCGGATCGGTGCTCGGGTCAGTGCTCTCCGGGGCGGCCCCGGCGGTGTCGGGCGGGTCCACCCGGGTGTTGCCGGTCGCCACGGTGGCGCCCGCCCGCACCTGGTAGTCCGCGACGAGCTCGAGCAGCGCGGCGCCCTGCGGGCGGCGGCCCGGCCGGATGTGGCAGGAGCCGACCTTGGAGTCCTGGATCTGCACGTTGGGCTCGAGCGTGAGGCCCAGCAGGTCGTTGGCCGAGTCGCCGCTGACCACCGCGTCGTCGCCCACACCCCAGTGGTAGGGCAGCCCGATCTGGTGCACGGTCTGCCCGCGCACCACCAGCGGGGTCATCCGGTCGGTGACGAGCACCCGAGCCTCGATCGCCGCCCGCGGCGAGACGATCGTGGCCCAGCCGTAGGGCTCCAGCCCGCACTCGGCGGCGAGCTCGGGGGAGACCTCGCAGAACATCTCCGGCTGCAGCTCCGAGAGGTACGGCAGCCACCGGCTCATGCCGCCGGCGGTGTGGTGCTCGGTGAGCCGGTAGGTGGTGAACACGTAGGGGTACACGTCCGCCCCCGGCTCCCCGGCGCTCGGGGCGCTGAGGTTGTCCGGGCGGGCGAACAGCACCCGGGACGGGTTGCGCTGCTGGGTGTACAGGGCGTTGTCGATCGGCGACTCCTGCGGCTCGTAGTGCGTGGGCAGCGGCCCGTCCAGCACGCCCTTGGGCGCGTAGAGCCAGCCCTTGCCGTCGGCCTGCATGATGAACGGGTCGTCGCCGGCGAGTGCGGCCGCGCCCCCGGCGTCGGGGTCGGGGCGGGTGCCGGGGGCGAGGTGCAGCGGGAAGTCGGGCACGTCGTCCCCCACCCACCGGTCCTGCTCCTCGTCCCACCACACGAGCTTCTTGCGCTCGCTCCAGGGCCGGCCCTCCGGGTCGGCCGAGGCGCGGTTGTAGAGCAGGCGGCGGTTGGCCGGCCACGCCCACCCCCACTCCAGCGCGGCGGCGTCCTGCTCCTGGCCGGGCCGGCGCAGGGCGGCGCGGTTGACGCCGTCGGCGTAGACCCCGGTGTAGATCCAGCAGCCGCCGGAGGTCGAGCCGTCCGCGCGCATCTCGGTGTACGACGACAGCGGTCTCCCGGCGTCCGGGCCGGTGAGGTGACGGCCGTTGATCTCGGCCAGCACCGCCTCGGGGTCCGGCTCGCCGTGCTCGTCGACGGGGTAGTCCCAGGTGAGATCCAGCAGCGGGCGGTCGCGCTCGTCCTCGGACCCGGCCAGCCGCTCCCGGATCCGCCGGCCCAGCTCGAAGAAGAACTGCAGCTCGCTCTGGCACTCGCCCGGCGGCGCCACGGCCTGGTGGCGCCACTGCAGCAGCCGCTGGGTCTGGGTGAACGTGCCCGACTTCTCCACGTGCGTGGCAGCGGGCAGGAAGAACACCTCGGTCTCGATGTCCTCGGTGCGCAGCTCGCCCGAGGCGATCTCCGGGCCGTCCTTCCACCAGGTCGCCGACTCGATGAGGTTGAGGTCCCGCACCACCAGCCACTTGAGGTGGGACATGGCCATCCGCTGCATCCGGCCGTTGGAGGACCCCACGGCGGGGTTCTGGCCGAGGATGAAGTAGCCGTCCACCTCGTCCTCGAGCATCTTCGTCAGCGTCTGGAAGGTGCCGTGGGCGCCGGTGAGGCGCGGCAGGTAGTCGTAGGCCCAGTCGTTGTCCGCGGTGGCGGCGTCCCCCCACCAGGCCTTGAGCAGGCTGGTCGTGTAGGCGTCGGCCTCGGCCCAGTAGCCCTTCTGCTTCTTCGAGGCGATCGCGGCCAGGTAGTCGTCGAGCGTGTCGTGGGTTCCGGCCACCGGCATCGGCAGGTAGCCGGGCAGCAGGTTGAACAGCGTCGGGATGTCGGTCGAGCCCTGGATGCTGGCGTGCCCGCGCAGGGCCATGATCCCTCCGCCGGGACGGCCCATGTTGCCCAGCAGCAGCTGCAGGATCGAGGCGGTGCGGATGAACTGCGCGCCCAGGCTGTGCTGGGTCCAGCCCACGGCGTAGGCGAAGCAGGTGGTCCGCTCGCGCCCGGAGTTCTCGGTGACGGAGCGGGCCAGGTACGCGAAGTCCTCAGGGGTGATGCCGCACACCTCCTGCACCATCTCGGGGGTGTAGCGCGCGAAGTGCCGCTTGAGGATCTGGAACACCGTCCGGGGGTCCTGCAGGGTGTCGTCGTGCTGCATGCGGGCGTGCTCCATCGGGGCGCCGCCGCTGCCGAGCTGCTGGCCGGCCGCCTCCTCCACGGCCTCGACGCCGGCCTCGACACCGTCCTGGGTGTCGCCCTCGGGCGCGTCCACCTTGCCGTCGTGGTTCCTGCTGGGGCCTTCCTCGTCCTCGGCGTAGGCCCAGGTGGACATGTCGTACTGACCGGTCTCCGGGGCGAAGCCGGAGAACAGCCCGTCGAGGTCCTCGGCGTCGCGGAAGTCCTCGTTCACGATCGTGGCCGCGTTGGTGTAGGCGCGGACGTACTCCTCGAACCACAGGTCGTGGGTGAGCACGTGGTTGATCAGCGCGCCGAGCAGGACGATGTCCGAACCGGCCCGGATCGGGACGTGCTTGTCAGCGACCGCCGAGGTGCGGGTGAAGCGAGGATCGACGTGGATCACGCGGGCCCCGCGGGCCTTGGCCTCCGTCACCCACTGGTAGCCCACGGGGTGGCACTCGGCCATGTTGGAGCCCTGGATGACGATGCAGTCGGCGTTGGCCATGTCCTGCAGGGACTGCGTCGCGCCACCGCGACCGAACGAGGCTCCCAGACCGGGAACCGTGGCGGAGTGTCAAATACGGGCCTGGTTCTCGATCTGGATCGCTCCCGCGGCGGTGAAGAGCTTCTTGATCAGGTAGTTCTCTTCGTTGTCCAGCGTCGCGCCGCCCAGGGCGGCGAGGCCCATCGTGCGGCGCAGCGGCCGGCCCTGCTCGTCGGTGTCCTGCCACCCGTTGCGGCGGGCCTCGAGGACGCGGTCGGTGATCATGTCGACGGCGGTGTCCAGGTCCAGGTGCTGCCACTCGGTGGCCCGGGGGGCGCGGTAGAGCACCCGCGTCTGCCGGCCCGGCGCGTTGACGAGCTGCTCGCTGGCCGAGCCCTTGGGGCAGAGGCGGCCGCGGGAGATCGGCGAGTCCGGGTCGCCCTCGATCTGGACGACCTTCTCGTCCTTGACGTACACCCGCTGCCCGCAGCCCACCGCGCAGTACGGGCACACGCTCTGCACCACGCGGTCCGCTGTGCTGGTGCGCGGGGCCTGCTCCCGGGTGCGCTCGGAGGTCACGGCCGGGCCGCGACCGAGCAGGTCGCCCGAGCGAAGCTGCCGGACGACCGGCCATTCCAGAGGACTGAACCGTGCCATGGGAGGAGCATAGCCCGCCGGGCCCCGCTGTGGCACGGGCCACGCCGATCGGGCCGGCACCGCCCCGCTCCGTCCGGGTCCGGCGCCCGGGGTGCTCAGCGCGGGGTCCGGGCCTCCGGCGTCGCGACCGGACGGGCACGTCCGCCCAGGACCAGGCGGCGGGTGCCGCCGACCGCGGCCGCGACCACCCGCTCGAGCGGGCCCTGGCCGAACCACTTCTGCCACAGCACGGCGAAGCCGGCGGCCACGGCCACGTGCACGGCGAACCAGGGCCACGGGTGGTCGTAGTGGAGCGTCGTGGCCAGGGCGAGCAGGTGGGCCGAGTACAGGGTCAGGGTGCGCCCGCCCATGGCGCCCAGGGTGGTCCACAGCGGGTTCGCCCGGGCGAGCAGGAGGAACGCTCCCAGCGCGGCCAGGCCGGTGCCCAGGTCCATGAGCAGCGTCACCGGGGTGTTGCTGTGCGGGCCGGCCGTCAGCAGCCACCACCAGGTGGAGGTCGGCAGGTCCGGGCTCGGGCCCCAGACCAGGATCTCGTCGATCTGGTCCTCGCTCAGCCAGGGGGTGTGCCGCATCAGCTGGTCGTAGCCGCCGGACTGGAGGACCAGCAGCCAGTAGGCGAACCACGCGCCGAGGGCCAGGAGCGCGCCGACCAGCACGATCCGGACCTGCACCTGGACGGCGTGCAGGTCCAGGCGGCCCAGGAGCAGCCCGGCGCAGAGGTAGCTCAGGTACGGCACGGCGGGGTAGGTGCCCGTCAGCAGCACCTGGGCCAGGAACGCCCCGGGCTCCGCCGCCAGGCTGCCCAGGGTCGGGTTGACCGCCGCGGGCTGGGGCAGGGCCGGTCCCACGGTGTGCACGAGCAGGGGGCCGGCGACCGCGAGGACGGCCGCGCCGGCGGCCAGGGTCCGGCGCCGCAGGCCCAGCAGGGGCACGGCCAGCAGGAAGAACGCCCCGTAGTAGACGAGGATGCCCAGGGCCGGGGCCGGGGTGGGCATCAGCTCGTTGATGCCGAGCCCGACGGCGGCGATCAGCAGGGCGCGGACCACGAGCCCGGCGCGCGTGGCGGTCAGCTCCCGTCCGCGGTGCGGTGTCCGCCCGCCGGAGGAGAAGGCCAGGCTGAGCCCGGCGAGCAGGGCGAACAGCGCCGCGGCGCGGCCGCCGAACAGGGTCCACTGCACCGTGGGCGCGAAGGTGTCGGGGTCGTGGGCGGGCAGGATGTGGACGGCGATCATGCCGATCAGGGCCAGGCCGCGGGCCGCGTCCACGGCGACGAGGCGGGGCCGGCGCCCCGGCCCGCGGGGCGCGCGGTCGACGCCGGCCGTGCCGGCAGCTGGCGCGGTGGCGCCTGTCGTGCCGGCGCCTGTCCTGCCGGGGCCTGTCGTGAGGGTGGGGGGAGCTTCGGACGGTGTGGTCATGGAGATCTCCGGGGGGCGGGAGCGCCGCGGCGCGGCCGCCGAACAGGGTCCACTGCACCGTGGGCGCGAAGGTGTCGGGGTCGTGGGCGGGCAGGATGT
>NZ_LDNX01000168.1:0-29100 GCF_001027955.1 Kocuria sp. SM24M-10
CGTGGGCAAGGCGGTGGCCACGATCGCCGGCCCAGGGGGTGCACAGGCTGCCGGTCAGGTGCGCGCCGGGGCCCGCCACGGGCAGCGCCGCGACCTGGCGGAGCGCCAGGTCGCGGTCGGCGTCGGCAAGGCCCGCGATCGCCTCCTCGGCCGTGCCGCCGTGGTGCAGGGTGCGCAGCATCTCGTAGCGCAGCCGCCGGTTGGTCCACGCCTGGGAGGCGACCACCCCGGCGGTGGGCACCAGGGCGGGCACGGCGTTGCCCACGGCGAGCGAGCAGCTCGCCGTGGCGGCGCCGAGGAGGCGGGAGTCCGCGCTCCTGGCGATCACGGTGTAGGTCACGAGCACCTCCTGGCCGTCGGGACGGCCGTTTCGTCGTACCGGGTCGTTGTCCCGCCGGCCGCGGCGGACCGGGTGCTCCCGGCGCGCCCGGGACGGCGGGTGTGGTCGGGGGGCGTCCCGCCTGCATAGGGTGGGAGGACACCGACGACCAGGTGTGCACCGGCAGGGCGGCCGGATCCGGCCTGCCGGAGCCCACGGGGCGGACGGCTCATTCCTACCACCGGGAGGCGGCCCATGGCACGCGGAGCACGGATCGTCGGGCTGGCCGCCGCCGCGGGACTGGCCCTGAGCGCCTGTTCGGTGGGCGAGGGCGTTGACCTCGCGGGGGCCGGGGAGCTGGACACCGACGACTACCTCCGGGTCGCCATCGCCGGGGAGCCGGACCAGCTGGACCCTCACAACACCAGCGCCTACTTCTCCTTCCAGATCCTGGAGAACGTCTACGACACCCTGGTGGAGCCGGACGAGAACCTCGAGATGCAGCCGGCCCTCGCCGAGTCCTGGGAGGTCAGCGAGGACCAGCTGTCCTGGACGTTCCGTCTGCGCGAGGACGTCGTCTTCCACGACGGCTCCCCGTTCACCGCCGAGGACGTCGTCTACTCCTACGACCGGATCATCGACGAGCAGCTGGCCAACGCCTACCGGCTGTCCGCCGTCGAGGACGTCGTGGCGGTGGACGAGCACACCGTGCGCATCGACGTGTCCCAGCCGACGCCCGCCCTGCTCGCCGCGATCGGCGGGTACAAGGGCATGGCCATCGTCGAGCAGCAGAACGTGGAGAGCGGGGACGTCCAGCTCGACCCGGTGGGCACCGGCCCGTTCGAGGTGGTGGGCAACACCGCCGGCACGGCCGTGACCCTGCGGGCCAACGACGACTACTGGGGCGAGGGGCCCCACGTGCCGGGGGTCGTCTACCGGTTCATCTCGGAGGGCAGCACCGCGCTCGCCGACCTCACCGCCGGGGAGGTGCACTGGACCGACTCCATCCCGCCGCAGCGGGTGAACTCCCTGCGGCAGAACCCCGACGTCGAGGTCGCCGGGGTCCCCTCGACGGACTACTGGTACGTCACCATGAACCAGGCCCGCCCGCCCTTCGACTCCCCCGAGGCGCGCCTGGCCGTGGCCCGGGCCATCGACCGGGAGGCCATCGCCCAGGTCACCTGGTACGGCAACGCCACGGTCAACCAGACCGCCGTCCCGGAGACCTCGGTCTGGTACCACGAGTACGCGCCCTTCGAGCAGGACCCGGAGCGGGCCCGGGAGCTCGCCGAGAGCTCCGGGCTCACCGGGGAGACCATCGACCTCATGGTCACCAACGAGTACCCGGAGACGGTCACGGCCGCCCAGGTGATCGCCGCGAACCTCTCCGACATCGGGGTGTCCACGAACATCCGGACCCTGGACTTCGCCACGTGGCTCGACGAGCAGGCGCAGGGCAACTTCGACATGCTGCTGCTGGGCTGGCTCGGCAACGTGGACGTGAACGACTACTACTACAACCAGCACCACTCGGAGGGCTCCAACAACGCCCAGGGCTACAGCAACCCCGAGGTCGACCGGCTGCTGGAGGCCGGGCGCACCGAGACCGACCCGGACGCCCGCAAGGAGTTCTACGACCGGGCGGCGGAGCAGATCGTGACGACGCCAGCTACGTCTACCTCTACAACCCCGACGTGGTCCAGGCCTGGGCCCCCGAGCTGCAGGGCTACGAGGCCCGCCCGGACCGGGCGATCCGGTTCAAGGACGTCCGGCTCGAGGAGGACACGGAATGAACAGCCCGCTCCTGAGATTTCTCGCCAAGCGCCTGCTGCACACCGCGGTGGTGCTCTTCGGGGTGCTGGTCGTGGTCTTCGCGCTCCTGCAGCTCGTCCCCGGCGACCCGGTGCGGGTGGCCCTGGGCACCCGGTTCACGCAGGAGTCCTACGACGCGCTGCGCGAGGCCTCCGGGTTGGACCGGCCCCTGCTGGTGCAGTTCTTCGCCTACGTCGGCAACGCCCTGACGGGGAACCTCGGGGTGAGCTTCCGCAGCGGCGAGCCGGTGACGCTCATCCTCCTGGACCGCCTCCCGGCCACCGTGTCCCTGGCCCTGGCCGGGATCGCGATCGCGCTGCTCATCGCCTTCCCGCTCGGCACCTGGGCCGCCCTGCGCCGGGGTTCCGCGGCGGACGGCGGGATCCGCGCCGTGAGCCAGTTCGGCGTCTCGGTCCCCGACTTCTGGCTGGGGCTGCTGCTGATCATCGTGTTCTCCACGATGCTCGGGCTGCTGCCGCCTTCCGGCTACGTGCCCTTCACCGAGGACCCGTGGGGGTGGGTCCAGCGGGTGATCCTGCCGGGCCTGGCCGTGGGGGTGGTCTCCGGGTCGATCATGACCCGCTACGTGCGCTCGGCGGTGCTCGACGTCGTCGGCTCCAACTACGTCCGCACCGCCCGCTCCAAGGGGCTGCCGCGCCGGGCGGTCGTCGGCCGGCACGTGCTGCGCAACGCCCTCGTGCCGATCCTGACCGTGGCGGGCGTGCAGGCGGCGACGATGCTGGGCGGGCTCATCGTGATCGAGGTGGTCTTCGCGTGGCCGGGGCTGGGGCGGCTGGTGTTCGACGCCGTCGCGGCCCGCGACTACCCGGTGGTCCAGGGCACGGTGCTGCTGATCGCCCTGATGTTCCTGCTCATCAACTTGCTCGTGGACATCCTGTACGCCGTCGTCGACCCGAGGATCCGTGTGTCATGACCACCTCCCGGACGCCCCCGCCCGAGCGCCGCGCCCCGAGCGCCGGCCCCGCCCGCACCGGACCCGTGCCCGGTCCGGCGGAGCTCCCCGAGGAGACCGCCCGCACGGGCACCGTGCGGATGCTGGTCTCCAACAAGGTCACGGCGGCGGGACTGGTGATCCTGCTGCTGGTGGTGCTGCTGGCGCTGTTCGGGCGCTGGATCGCGCCCTACGGCGCCAACGACATCGACGTGGTCAACGCCCTGCGCCCGCCCTCGGGCGCGCACCTGTTCGGCACCGACGAACTGGGCCGGGACGTGTTCTCCCGGGTGGTGCTCTCCGCCCGCGTCTCGCTCACCGTGGGGCTCGTGGCGGTGGGCATCGCCCTGGTGGTGGGGGTGGCCGTGGGGCTGGTGGCCGGCTTCTTCGGCGGCTGGCTGGACACGGTGATCATGCGCAGCGCCGACGTGCTCTTCGCGTTCCCCATCCTGCTGCTGGCCATGGCGATCGTGGCCGTGCTCGGGCCCGGGCTGACCACGGCGATGATCGCGATCGGGGTGGTCTACACGCCCATCTTCGCCCGGATCACCCGCGCCTCCACGCTGGCCGTCCGCGAGGAGCTCTACGTCAAGGCCTCGGTGTCCGTGGGGGCGTCCAACGGGCTGATCCTGCGCCGGCACGTGCTGCCGAACATCATGGGCCCGATCACCGTCCAGACCTCCCTCTCGCTGGCCTTCGCGATCCTCTCCGAGGCCGCCCTGTCCTTCCTGGGCCTGGGCATCCAGCCCCCGGAGCCCTCCTGGGGCCGGATGCTCTACGACGCGCAGGCCTTCATCTACGACGCCTGGTGGATGAGCGTGTTCCCGGGCCTGGCGATCTTCCTCACCGTGCTGGCGTTCAACCTCGTGGGCGACGGCATGCGCGACGTCCTGGACCCGCGCCAGCGCACCGCCGACGAGATCCGCAGGAGCGCCTGATGCCCACGACCGAGCACCGCCGGCCCGCCCCGCCGTCCCCCACCGGAGGGGACGTGCTGCTGGACGTGCGCGACCTCGCCGTGCGCATCGGCCCGGCCGAGATCGTCAACGGCGTGTCCTTCTCCGTCCCCCGCGGGGGCACCCTGGGCATCGTGGGCGAGTCCGGCTCCGGGAAGTCCATGACGGTGCTCGCGGCCACCGGGCTGATCGACTCCCCGCCCGCTCGGGTGAGCGGGCAGTCCCTGCTGGACGGCCAGGACATCGTGGCCATGGACCCCCGGCGGCTGCGCGGCGTCCACGGCAAGCGGATCGGCTTCGTCTTCCAGGACCCGTCCACGTCCCTGAACCCCGTGCTGACCGTCGAGCAGCAGCTCACCGAGGCCCCGCGCTTCCACCTGGGCCTGACCCGCCGCGAGGCCCGCCGCCGCGCCCTCGAGCTGCTCGAGGCCGTGGGCATCCCCGACCCGCAGTCCCGCCTCGCCTCCTACCCGCACCAGCTCTCCGGCGGGATGAAGCAGCGCGTGATGATCGCGCTGGCCCTGGCCTGCGACCCCGAGCTGCTCGTGGCGGACGAGCCGACCACCGCCCTCGACGTCACCACCCAGGCCCAGATCCTCGAGCAGGTCAAGCAGCTGCAGGCGTCCCGCGGGATGAGCGTGATCTGGATCAGCCACGACCTCGGGGTGGTCGCCGGGATCGCGGACCGGGTGGCCGTGCTCTACGGCGGGCAGGTCGTGGAGTCCGCGCCGCTCGAGGAGCTCTTCACCGACCCCCGCCACCCCTACACCCGGGGGCTGATGGCCTCCCGGCCGCAGACCGCCGGCCGCAAGGGCGAGCTCGCCGTGATCCCCGGCAGCCCGCCGGACCCCAAGCACCTGCCCCAGGGCTGCCTGTTCTGGGACCGCTGCCCGGTCCGCGGGAACCCCCGCTGCGAGACGGAGCGCCCGCCGGAGACCACGGTGGGCCCGGAGCACACGGTGCGCAGCTTCTACGGCGCGGAGCGCACCGGCCGGACAGGAGGAGCCCGATGACCGACGACGAGCGCCCGCTGCTGAGCGTGCGGGACCTGCAGGTCCGCTTCCCCGTCACCACCGACCGGGGCAAGGGCGTGGTGCACGCGGTGGCCGGGATCGACTTCGACATCCACCGGGGCCGCACCGTGTCCCTCGTGGGCGAGTCCGGCTCCGGGAAGTCCACGGTGGCCAACGCGCTGATGCACCTCGTGGAGCCCAGCGCCGGGACCGTGCTGCTCGACGGCCGGGACATCACCTCGGTGCGGGGCAAGGAGCTCAAGGCCCTGCGCCGGCGGATCGCCATGGTGTTCCAGGACCCGTTCGCGTCCCTGGACCCGCGCCAGCACGTCTCCCGCGCCGTCGAGGAGCCGCTGGAGGTGCACGGCCTCGGCGGGGACCGGGCCGGCCGCCGCCGCCGGGTGGCGGAGCTGTTCGAGCTCGTGGGGCTGTCCGGCCGGTTCCTGGACCGGTACCCCCACGAGCTCTCCGGCGGGCAGCGCCAGCGCGTGTCCATCGCCCGGGCGCTGGCAGGGGAACCGGACCTGATCATCCTCGACGAGGCCACCGCCTCGCTGGACGTCTCGGTGCAGGCCCAGATCATGAACCTGCTCAACCGGCTGCAGGGCGAGCTCGGGCTCACCTACCTGTTCATCGCCCACGACCTCGCCGTGGTGGAGCACATGAGCGACCACGTGCTGGTGATGTACCTGGGACGGCTGATGGAGGACGGGGACGTGCAGGACGTCTTCGACGCCCCCGCCCACCCCTACACGAAGGCCCTGCTCGCCTCGGCCCCCGCCGCGGACCCGGTGGCGGAGCGGCGGCGGAGGACCGCGCCGCTGGAGGGAGAGGTCCCCTCCCCCCTCCACCCGCCCTCCGGCTGCGTCTTCCGCACCCGCTGCCCGTGGGCGGCCGACGAGTGCGCCGGCACCGTGCCCGTCCCGGTGCCGCCCCCGCCGCACCCGAGCGCCGGGCCGCAGCCGGAGCACGGCGGCCGCGGACCCGCCGTCCGGGAGCACGTCGCCGCCTGCATTCGGCTGCCGGAGGTGCGGGCGTCGTCGGGCACGGGCACCCCGTCCCCGGAGGTCCCGCCCACCGGGGCGCACTCCGCGACGACCCCGGCGGGCGCGACGCGCACCGCGCCGTGGGACGCCGGCGCCCCCGATCCCTGATCCGGAGCACGACCGACCCGACCACCTTGGAGCCGAGATGAGCGACCGACCCTCCGTCCCCGGAGCACACGTGCGGGACGACGACACCACGCCGCGCGACGGCGGTGACGCCGACCTCCTGTCCCCCGGGGAGCTGGCCCCCGCCGAGCACCGGAAGACGCACCGGATCCGGTGGGCGGGCCTGGTGGCCGGTCTGGCCCTGTCCCTGCTGGTCTACGCCGTGCTGCCCGCGGACCTGGCCCACCCCGCCAAGCTCACCGCCGCCACGGCCGTCCTGATGGGCGTGTGGTGGATGACCGAGGCGATCCCGATCCCGGCCACCGCCCTGCTGCCGCTGATCGTCTTCCCCGTGCTCGGGGAGGACGTGGCGGTCGACGACGTCGGGGCCTCCTACGGCAGCAACATCATCTTCCTGTTCATGGGCGGGTTCCTGCTCGCGCTGGCGATGCAGCGCTGGAACCTGCACCGCCGGATCGCCCTGCGCACGGTCCGGGTGATGGGGACCCGGCCGGCCCGGATGGTGGCCGGGTTCATGGTCGCCACGGCCTTCCTCAGCATGTGGGTGTCCAACACGGCCACCGCGGTCATGATGCTGCCCATTGGCGTGTCCGTGCTGCTGCTGCTGCCGAATCTGCTGAAGGACTCCGGGCCGGGCTCCGAGGGCGCGACGGAGGGCGCCCTGCAGGACGCTGAGCTGGGAGACGCGGACCCGCAGAGCACCGAGGTGAAGGAGGCCGTCATCACCTCGGACTTCGGGACCTCGCTGATGCTGGGCATCGCCTACGCCGCCTCGATCGGCTCGCTGAGCACGATCATCGGCACCCCGCCCAACACGCTGATGGTCGGTTACCTGCAGGAGGCCCACGGCATCACCGTGGGCTTCGGCCAGTGGATGCTCGTGGGCGTCCCGCTGTCCGTCGTCATGCTCGGCATCGCCTGGTTCCTGCTCACCAAGGTGCTGTTCAGGCCCGAGATCGACGAGATCCCCGGGGGCCGGAAGCTGATCGACGGCGAGCTGCGCAAGCTCGGTCCCATGTCCACCGGGGAGAAGCTCGTGCTCGCCGTGTTCGTGCTGGCCGCGCTCAGCTGGGTGTTCGTGCCCGTCCTCTTCGACGACCCGCCGATCAGCGACGCCGGCATCGCCATGGCCGTGGGACTCCTGCTGTTCCTGCTGCCCGCCGGCGCCCGGCGCGGGGTCCGGCTGCTGGACTGGGAGACCGCCGTCAAGCTGCCCTGGGGCGTGCTCCTGCTCTTCGGCGGAGGCCTGGCCCTGTCCTCCCAGTTCTCCTCCTCCGGGCTGACCGACTGGATCGGGGAGGGCGCCGCCGCCCTGGGGGCGGTCCCGGTGGTCCTCGTCGTCGCGATCCTCGCGGCCGGCATCCTGTTCCTGACGGAGCTCACCAGCAACACGGCCACGGCCGCCACGTTCCTGCCGGTCTCCGGCGGAGTGGCCCTGGGGCTCGGACTGGACCCGATGCTGCTGGCCGTCCCCGTGGCCCTCGCGGCCACGTGCGCGTTCATGCTGCCGGTGGCCACGCCGCCCAACGCGATCGCCTTCGGCTCCGGCTACGTGACCATCGGGCAGATGCTCCGCGGCGGGCTGTGGCTGAACCTCATCGGCATCGCCCTGGTCACGCTCGTCACGATGACCCTGGCCACCTGGGTGTTCGGCATCGTGTACTGACGGGGACCCGGCTCAGCCGCCGGTCCCGCCGTCGTGCTCCAGCTCGGCCAGCACCGGGAAGTGGTCCGAGGCCCACACCCCGCCCGGTCGCTCGGCCAGGACCCGGGAGCCCAGCACGCGGACGGGGCCGCCGTGCAGGATCCAGTCCAGGCGCGGCGTCCTCGCCCCCGGCGGACGGTAGCGGTGGAAGGTGCCGGGGGCGTCCGGGGGGAGGGTGTCGCGCAGCCCGCCGGCCACGGCGGCGTCCCACGTCCGGGACCGCCCGGCGGCCGCGTTCCAGTCCCCGAGGAGCAGCAGCGGCCCCTCCCAGCCGAGGAGCAGCCCCTGCAGGGCGGCCAGCTGCCGCAGCCGGGCGCGCTCCGGCCACGGGTCCAGATGGGTGGCGACCGCCCGCCAGGCCACCCCGGTGCGCCGGTCCGTGAGGTCCGCGAGGACCGCGGTGCGCGGAAAGGCGTCCCCGGCCCCCCGGGAGCCCGGGACCTCCGGGGTGCGGGACAGCCACCGCTGCCGCCACCGGTCCACCGTGAAGCGGGTGGTGTCCACGGCCAGCACGCAGCGCTCGCCGCGTCCACCGGCGTCCCGGCCCGTGCCGAGGAGGACGTGCCCCGGTCCCAGCGCGTCGCGGAGCGGGTGCAGCTGCTCCGGGTGGACCTCCTGGAGGGCGGCCAGGTGCGGCCGGTGGGCGCGCAGCAGGGCCTGCACCGCCGGCGCCCGGGTGAACCACGCGTCCGGGGCGCCGCGGCGGTACCGCGGCAGGGGGCGGCGGACGTTGAAGGTCATGACCGTGAGCACGCCCCGGCCCCGCGGACCGCGGGGGTCGGCGGGGCCGGGGCGACCGGTGGCTGCCACGGTGGCGGCAGGTTCCGCTGCGCGGACGACGGCGTGGACTACTGCGCGGCGGACTCGGCCGCGTCCTGCTCCGTGCGGGCGCCGCCGCTGTTCTCGAGGTGGGCGCGCATGAACCACTGGAAGAGCTCGAGCTCCTTGACCTGGCCGATGAGCATGTCCTCGGTGACGGGATCGAGCTCCCCCACCTTCTGGATGGCGTCCCGGTGGTCCTCGATGATCCCGTTGTAGACGAGGTCCAGGGCCGCGAGGTGCTCCACGGCGGTGGCGCGGTGGACCGAGTAGTCGTCCCAGGTGCGGGCCCGCACGAGGTCCCCGGGCAGGCCGCTGGGGCCCACGCCCATGGTGGCCATCCGCTCGGCCAGCTCGTCGACGAAGCCGCGCACGAGCTCGATCTGCGGGTCCAGCATCTCGTGGACGGAGATGAAGTTGGGCCCGACCACGTTCCAGTGGGCGTGCTTGAGGGTCAGCTGGAGGTCGTTGAGCGCGTGCAGGCGCTGCTGCAGGGTCTGGGCGACCTCGTGACCGTTCTCCGTGGACAGGCCGGGCACGGTGTAGGGGGCGGCGCTCTGGTTCGTGGTGGCCATGGGATCGTCTCCTGGTTCCGGCCGCCGCCGGACGGCGGCCTCGATCGACAACAGTGGGCGGCCCGCCGGAGCGGGCCCTCCCGACCCACTCTCCCACGCCCCCCGAGGACTGTCAGCACCCTGTCCATTCGCTGAGCGCGATATCCGCCCCCGGCCTCCCCTCCCCGGAACCCTTGCCAGGACCCCGGAGCCGCTGGTGGGATGGGACCATGACGATCCCCGGCAACCAGCTCCCCGACGACCCGCACCTGGCCGACGACGTCGGCGTGCCCGACACCCCGGCGCGCGACCTCGAAACCGCCCAGGACCCGCTGGGCCAGACCAACGCCGGCCAGCGCGTCCCGAGCGCGGGCGACGCCGAGGACCCCGCCGACCCGGACTTCGGCGCCGGCGCGGACGGTCCCGGCCCCACGGCCGGGGACTGAGCCGCACCGGCCGCGCTCCGCGTCCGGCCACCGCTACCCTGGGCCCATGAGCACCCGGGGCACCAGCACGCGCGGCATCACCGAGGCCACGGGCATCCCGTGGGAGACCTGGACGGCCCGGCTCGAGGCCCACGGCGCCCGCCGGATGAGCCACGCCCAGATCGCCGGGCACCTGGCGGAGCAGCTCGACGGCGTCGTCGCCAATCCGGGGTGGTGGGCCCAGCAGATCACGGTGGCCTACGAGCAGCACATCGGCGCCCGGCGCCCCGGCCAGGCCGGGGACGGGAGCTGGGCCGTCAGCGCCGGCCGGACCGTGCCGGGCACGGCGGACGAGGTGCTGGCCCGCTGGGAGGACCTCATGGGCGGAGCCGCCGAGGTCGCCGGCGTGGCCTCCGAGGGCCCACCCGGCACCAGCGCCACCGGGACGTGGCGGTACTGGCGGGTGCGCCTGGTCGACGGCTCCCGGGTCACGGTGCACCTCAGGGCCAAGGACGACGACCGGTGCACGGTGGGCGTGAGCCACACCGGACTGGCCTCCCCCGAGGACGTCGAGCACCGGCGGGCGTTCTGGAAGGAGCGGCTGCGCGAGCTCTGAGGCCCCCTCCGCGCCGAACTTGTGGCGTGCATCACTTCTCGCCTACGGTGACCCAGGTACCTGAGACGAGGAGTATCGGATGAATCTGCCCTATCCGCACCTGCTGTCGCCCCTGCAGCTGGGCGGCACGACCCTGCCGAACCGGGTGCTCATGGGCTCGATGCACACCGGACTCGAGGAGCAGCCCGGCGGGTTCGAGCGGCTCGCGGCGTTCTACGCGGAACGGGTGCGCGGCGGCGTCGGGCTCATCGTCACGGGCGGCGTCGGGCCCAATCCCGAGGGCGCCACCCGCGCCGGCGGCGCCCTCCTGCGCACCCCCGAGGAGGTGGCTCGGCACCGCCTGGTGACCGAGGCCGTGCACGCCGAGGGCGGGCGGATCGCGCTGCAGATCCTGCACTCCGGCCGCTACGCCAAGGCCCCGGCCGCGGTGGCCCCCAGCCCGCTGCGCGCCCCCATCAGCCCGGTGGTCCCGCACGAGCTCACCGGCGAGGAGATCGAGCGGACCATCGAGGACTTCGCCCGCACCGCGGCCCGGGCCCGGGAGGCCGGCTACGACGGCGTGGAGATCATGGGCTCCGAGGGCTACCTCATCAACGAGTTCGTCGCCGCCGAGACCAACCACCGCACCGACGAGTGGGGCGGGTGCTGGGCGAACCGGATGCGCCTGCCCGTCGAGATCGTCGGCCGCGTCCGCGAGCGCACGGGCCCGGAGTTCCTGCTGATCTACCGGCTGTCGATGCTGGACCTGGTCCCGGGCGGCTCCACGGTCGAGGAGGTCGTGGAGCTGGCGCGGGCGGTCGAGGCCGCCGGGGCCACGCTGCTCAACACCGGCATCGGCTGGCACGAGGCCCGGATCCCCACCATCGCCACGGTGGTCCCCCGGGGCGGCTTCTCCTGGGTGACGCGCCGGCTGAAGGGCGAGGTCGGGATCCCGCTGGTCGCGGTGAACCGCATCAACACCCCGGAGACGGCGGAGCGGGTCCTCGCGGAGGGCGACGCCGACATGGTCTCCCTCGCCCGGCCGCTGCTCGCGGACCCGGACTTCGTGGCCAAGGCCGCGCGGGGCCGCGCCGACGCCATCAACACCTGCATCGCCTGCAACCAGGCCTGCCTGGACCACACCTTCGCCGGGCGCACCGCCTCCTGCCTGGTCAATCCGCGGGCGGGCCACGAGACGCTGCTGCGCCTGGGGCCCACCCGCCGGGCCGAGCGGATCGGCGTGGTCGGGGCCGGCCCCGCCGGGCTCGCCTTCGCGGTCGGCGCCGCGGAGGCCGGCCACGCCGTGACGCTGTTCGAGGCCGAGGAGCACATCGGCGGGCAGTTCTGCATGGCCCTGCGCATCCCCGGCAAGGAGGAGTACGGCGAGACCCTGCGCTACTACGGCGTGCGGCTGGCGGAGCTCGGGGTGGACGTGCGGCTGGGGACGCCCGCCACGCCCGCGCACCTGGACGGCTTCGACCGGGTGGTGCTCGCCACCGGTGTGGTGCCGCGGGTGCCCGCGATCGAGGGCGTGGACCACCCCTCGGTCGTGGGCTACCGGGACGTCCTGCAGCACGGCGCACCGGTCGGGCGGCGGGTCGCCGTCCTGGGCGCCGGGGGGATCGGCTTCGACGTCGCCGAGTACCTGCTGCACTCCCCCGGCACCGGGACCGACTTCTACCGGGCGTGGGGGGTGGACACCACGCTCGCCGCCCGCGGCGGCCTGGTCCCGCCCGCACCGCCGCGCCCTGCCCGCGAGGTGACGCTGCTGCAGCGCTCCCCCGGCAAGCCCGGGGCCGGCCTGGGCCGCACCACGGGGTGGATCCACCGGGCCTCGCTCAAGGCCGGGGGCGTGCGCACCCTCAGCGGCGTGAGCTACCGGCGGATCGACGACGACGGGCTGCACCTCGCCGTCCCCGGACCCGACGGCGCCGCGGCCGTGGAGCAGGTGCTCGCCGTGGACACCGTGGTGCTGTGCACCGGACAGGAGCCGCTGCGGCAGCTGCACGACGCGCTGCTCGCCGCCGGCCACGACGCCGGCGCCGTACCGGTGCACCTCATCGGCGGGGCGGACGTGGCGGCCGAGCTGGACGCCAAGCGGGCGATCCGCCAGGCCACGGAGCTCGTCGCCGCCATCGGCTGACCGGTCCCCGTCCCGGGACCCCGGCGGGGGGCGGCACCGGCGCGGCACGGGTGCCGTGCGGGACCGGGCCCGGGGTGCCACGATGGGACCAGCCCCGCGGAAAGGACCTCCATGCAGCTCGATCTCCTGCTCGTCAACGCCACGGTCCGCACGATGGACCCCGCCCGGCCGCGGGCGTCGAGCTTGGGGGTGCACGGAGGGCGGATCGTGGTCCTCGACGACCCCGGGGTCCCGGCGGCCGAGACCGTGGACCTGGGCGGGGCCACGGTGCTGCCCGGGTTCGTGGACGCGCACTGCCACACCACGTGGTTCGGGCTGGGACTCGCCGAGGTGGACCTGTCCGGATGCACCTCCCTGGACCGGCTCTACGATGCCCTGGAGCGGGGCATGGCCGCCAAGCCGCGGGACGAGGAGTGGCTCATGGCCACCGGCTTCTACCCGGCCACCGTGGGCGGGGCCCTGCCCGACATCGACGTCCTGGACCGCATCACCGGCAGCACGCCGCTGTTCGTGCGGCACACGTCCGGCCACGCCGCGGTGGTGAACTCGGAGGCGCTGCGCCGTGCCGGGGTGCTCACCCCCGGCACCCCGGACCCGGTGGGCGGGCGAGTGGTGCGCGACGACGCCGGGCGGGCCACCGGCCTGGTCGAGGAGACGGCCCAGGCGATGGTCCAGGAGCTGTTCCGCCCGTACCCGCTGGGCAAGATCGTGGCCGCCCTCGATCGCGCCACCGCCCGCTACGCCGCCGAGGGCATCACCACGTTCGCGGAGGCCGGGATCGGCGGCGGCTGGATCGGGCACAACCCGGCCGAGCTGCTGGCCTACCAGCGGGCCCGCGAGGAGGGCGCCCTGCACGCCCGCGCGCAGGTGATGCCCGTGCTGGACGTGCTGCACGAGATCGGCGGGCTGGGGGACGGCTCCGCCCGCGGACTGGACCTCGGGCTGCGCACCGGGTTCGGCGACGACGAGCTCGTGCTGGGGCCGGTGAAGGTCTTCGTCGACGGCTCGCTGCTCGGGGAGACCGCCGCGGTGACCGAGGCGTTCTGCGGCAGCGGGCACTCCACGGGGTACTTCCAGGAGAACCCCGAGCAGATGGCGGCGGCGGTCCGGGAGGCCTACCGGGCGGGCTGGTCGGTGGCCGCCCACGCGATCGGGGACCGGGCCATCGACTTCGCGATCGACGTGATCACCGGGTGCCAGGACGCGCACGGGCGCCGCCGCTTCCCCAACCGGATCGAGCACGCCAGCATCACCCGCCCCGACCAGCTCGCGCGGCTCGCCGCCGCCGGGATCTGCGTCACCCCGCAGATCGGCTTCCTGCGCCCCATGGCCGTGCAGTTCCGCCGGCTGCTGGGCCCGCAGCGCACGGACTGGACCTACCGGGGCCGCAGCTTCCTCGACGCGGGCGTGCGGATCGCGGGCAGCTCCGACCGCCCGGTCGCCGACGGCGACGTGCTGCGCTCCGTCCAGGCCTGGACCGACCGCCTCGACGGGGACGGGCGCCGCTTCGGCCCCGCCGCCGAGCGGCTGGACGTCATGGAGGCACTGGCCGCCTACACCTCCGAGGCCGCGGCCGCCCTGGGCATGGCCGACCGGATCGGGTCCCTCGCCGTCGGCAAGCAGGCGGACCTGGTGGTGCTCGAGCAGGACCCGGTGGAGGTGCACCGGCGCGGGGAGTCGGTGGAGCACATCGGCGTGCGCGCCACGTGGCGCGGCGGCCGACTCACCCACCGGGCCGGTTGAGCCGGTAGCCTGCTGCCCCGTGGACGACTCCGTGACCGACTCCGTGACCGACTCCGTGGGCGGGCGCCCGGGTCCCGTGCCCCCGCCCGTGCGCTGGGCGACCGCGGCCGAGCTGTCCTCCGCCCAGCTGTACGGCCTCCTGCGGCTGCGCACCGACGTGTTCGTCGTGGAGCAGGCCTGCCCCTATCCCGAGCTCGACGGCCGGGACCTCGAGCCCGGCTGCCGGCACGGCTGGATCGAGCGGGACGGGCGGGTGCTCTCGACGCTGCGGCTGCTCGTGGAGGACACCCCGGACGGGTCCGCGCTGCTGCGGATCGGCCGCGTGGCCACCGCCGCGGACGCGCGCGGGCAGGGTCTCTCGGCCGCCCTGCTGCGCGCGGCGCTGGCCCGCTGCGGTCCGGCCCCGGTCGTCCTCGACGCCCAGGCACACCTGGAGGGCTGGTACGGGCGGTTCGGCTTCGCGCGCGCCGGGGAGACGTTCCTCGAGGACGGCATCCCGCACGTGCCCATGCGCCGGTAGGCCGCTCAGCTCTCGACCAGGATCCCGTCCTCGTCCGCCCACACGGTGCGGCCGGGGCGGAAGGTCACGCCCTCGATGACGACCGGCACGTCCTGCTCCCCGACGCCGTCCTTGGCGGACTTGCGCGGGTTGGAGCCCAGCGCCTTGACCCCCAGGGGCAGCCCGGCGAGGGCGACCCGGTCCCGGACCGGACCGTTGACGATGACACCGGCCCAGCCGTTGCGCACGGCGGACTCCGCGATCATGTCCCCCATGAGGGCGGTGCCCATCGAGCCGTGCCCGTCCACCACCAGGACCGCCCCGTCCCCCGGGGAGTTGAGCACCGCCTTGACGAGGCCGTTGTCCTGGAAGCAGCGCACCGTGCGGACCGTGCCGGTGAAGGCGCGCACCCCGCCCAGGTCGAGGAACTGGCGCGGGCAGGACATCAGCTGCTCCCCGCGCTCGTCGTAGAGGTCGGCGGTGGTGAACGGGCGCGGATCGGTCATCTGCTGCTCCTCGGCATGCGGTGGCGGTCTCGGTGCCAGCCTAGTCAGCGGCGCCCGGCGGGCGGGCCGCCGCGCGCTCCTCCGCCCCCGCGGCGGTGGAGCCGGTGGCCGTGCCCAGCGGGAGCTCCTCGATCAGCAGGGACAGCACCAGGCACGCCGCGGCCACCGGCAGCCCCCACAGGTAGAGCGGAGGCAGGGCCTGGGCGAAGGCCTGGGCCACCGCCTCCTGCGCCGGGGCGGACAGGGAGGCGAGCACCTGCGGGCTCAGCGCGTTGACGTCGGCCCCGGCCGGGGACGAGACGTCCCCGAGGGCGCCGTCGAGCCGGGCGACGAACACCGAGCCGAACACCGCGATCCCGAAGGAGGCGCCGGTCTGCCGGAAGTAGTTCGAGGCGGACGTCGCGGCCCCCACGTCCGCCGGCGGCACGGCGTTCTGCACGATCAGCACGAGGTTCTGCAGGAGACAGCCGATCCCCAGACCGATCACGGCCATGCCGGTGGCCGTCAGCGCGTAGGGGGTGCTTTCGTCGATCGTGGAGAGCAGCACGAGGCCCGCGGCCATCACCGCCGAGCCCAGTACCGGCCACAGCCGGTAGCGGCCGGTGCGCGCGATGCGCCGCCCCGTGCCGATGGTGCCGGCGAGCATCCCGGCCGTCACGGGGATCATCATCAGACCGGCCGCCGTGGCCGAGGCGCCCTCCACCATCTGCAGGTACGTGGGCAGGTAGGTGATCGTGGCGAACATGATCACGCCCATCCCGACGGCCGCCGCCGTGGGCACCACGAAGTTGCGCACCCGGAACAGGTGCAGCGGGATGATGGGTTCCGCGGCACGGCGCTCGACCAGTACGAACATCCCCGTCAGCACGGCGACCGCCCCGGCCAGCCCGAGGATCGGCGGGCTCGCCCAGGGGTGGACGGTGCCGGCCCAGGTGGTCAGCAGCACGAACGCGACGCTGCCCGCGGCCAGCAGCGCGGTCCCGAGCACGTCCAGCCGCACGCGACCGCGCGGGACGTGCGGCAGGTGCAGGAAGCGCGGGATGAACACGAGCGTGACCAGGCCCAGCGGCAGGTTGATGCAGAACACCCAGCGCCAGCTCACGAGGTCGGTGAGGAACCCGCCCAGCAGCGGCCCGCTCACCGAGGCGAGGCCGAAGGCCGCCCCGATCACGCCCATGTACTTCCCGCGCTCGCGCGCAGGGACGAGGTCCGCGATGATCGCCTGCGCCCCGATCAGCAGACCTCCGCCGCCGAGGCCCTGCAGGGCACGGAACACGATGAGCTGCGTCATGTCCTGGGCTGCGCCGGCCAGGACCGAGCCCAGGAGGAAGACCACCACGGCCACGAGGAAGATCCGCTTGCGCCCGTAGAGGTCGCCCAGCTTCCCGTAGACCGGCAGGCCCACCGTGGCCGCCAGCACGTACGCCGTGACCACCCACGAGATGCGGTCCAGCCCGTCGAGGTCCCCGACGATCGCGGGCAGGGCGGTGGCCACGATGGTCTGGTCGAGGGCGGCCAGCAGCACGGCCATCAGCAGGCCGAGGAACGTGAGCCGCAGCTGCCGCTGCCCGGAGCGCCCCGGGGCTCCTGTCACCGGGTCAGCGATCGACCTTGACGACGGAGCCGTTGGCCACGTTGACGTACACGTCCACGGACGTCCCGTCGGGGTCGTCGACGTCGACCTCCCAGACGGTGGTGCCGTCCTCCGTGTCGAGCTGGGCGCCGTCGAGCGTGCCGTCCACCTCGTCCAGCGCGGTCCGGACGGCGTCCTCTAGCGGGACCTGGACCTGGGCGACCCGCTCGCGGTCCTCCTGGTCCAGCTGGTCGTCGCCCTCCTGGGGGGTGACCTCGGAGCCGTCCTGGGAGACGTCGACCTCCTTCTCCCGGTCGCCGACGGCGAGCTTGACCTCCCAGCCCTCCTCGCCGTCCTTGCGGTCGATCTCGAACACCTGGCCTCCCGTCACGGCCTCCTCGGCGGCGACGACCGCGCCCACCACGGCGGCGGCCTCGCCCCCGGTCTCCGGCGAGGAGGTCGAGGTGGCGGTGCCCGACGGTGAGGCGCCGGGGCTCCCGTCGGCGGTGGCCGTGCCCGAGGGCGTCGCGGACGGGCTCTCGTCGCCGGTCGCCGTGCCCGACGGCGTGGCCGAGGGGCTCCCGGCGCCGGTCGCCGGGTCCCCGGTGCCGGTGGGCTCGGCGGGAGCGCTGGTCGCGGCTCCGTCCGTGGCCTCCGCCCCACCTCCGTCGCCACCACCGCCGCCGTCACCGCACCCGGCGAGCAGCAGCGCCGAGAGCGCGAGCGCGGTCAGGGACAGGGCCTTTTGATCAGTGTGCTTCATACCAGGATTCTTCCCCCGGCGCGGCGTCCTGGCAAGGGGCCCGCCGCCGCGCCTGCCGCCGTCGACGCGGCTCCCAGGCACCACGTCTACTATCCTGGAGAGCGCCTGACCCGAGACCGGGGGCTTGCACACCGCGATCGACGCCAGGAAGGAGGCGGCATGGGATTCCTCGAAAGCCTCGAGAAGAACATCGAGAAGGCCGTCCGCGCCGCCTTCACCACGGGCTCCCGCAAACGGGTGGAGGCGGTCGAGATCGCCAGCGCACTGCGCCGCGAGCTCGACCAGGAGGCCTTCACGATCTCCGCCGGGCGGACCATGGCCCCCAACGTGTTCGTCGTGGAGTTCTCCGACGAGGACTTCCCCCGCGCCCAGGACTGGGGCACGCCGCTGGCCGAGGAGCTGTGCGACGTCGTGATCAAGCACGCGCGCAGCCAGGCCTACACGCTGCAGGGAGCGGTGAAGGTCTCCTTCACCCACAACCCCGAGGTCGAGGCCGGCGAGTTCCGCGTGCACTCCTCGGCGCAGCGCACCGCCGAGTCCCCGAACACGCCGGCCACCCCCAGCGGGCACCGGATCGCCCGCGGCCACCGCGACCCGGAGGACGAGCCCACGCAGGTCGCGCCCGCGCAGGCCGCGTCCGCGCGGCGCTGGATCCCGGTGCTCGACGTCGAGGGCGAACGGTTCTCCATCAACGCGGACTCGATCGTGCTGGGCCGGTCCGCCGAGGCGGACATCACCGTGGAGGACACCGGGGTGTCCCGCAAGCACCTCGAGATCCGCCGGCAGGGCGAGCACTTCCTGGCCGTGGACCTCGGCTCGACCAACGGTTCCTACGTGGACGGGGAGCGGGTGATCGGCCGCTCCGAGCTGGTCAACGGTTCCGTGATCACCATGGGACGGACCCGGATCACGTTCCGCCTCCTGACCCCGAAGGGGAACCGCTGAATGTCCGAGCTGACCGTCACCCTCCTCCGCTTCGGGTTCCTGGCCCTCCTCTGGATCTTCATCTTCAGCATCGTGGCCAGCCAGGGTCGTGACCTGGCAGTCGGCGGGAAGCTCCCGGCCGTCCTGGGCCGGTCCCGCGCCGCGGCCGCACCGGCGGCTCCCGAGCCGACCGCGCCGCCCGCCGCCGGTCCCGGCACGGGCCAGCAGCGCTCCCGCCCGCAGACCCTCGCGGTGCTGGAGGGCCCGCTGCAGGGCCGCAGCTACGCCCTGGGCAACGCCCCCGTCCTGCTGGGCCGCTCCCCCGAGGCCACCGTCCCCCTCGGCGACGACTACGCCTCCGGGCGACATGCCCGGCTCTTCCCGCAGGGCTCCCGCTGGTTCCTCGAGGACCTCGGTTCCACCAACGGCACCTTCGTGGGCCAGCAGCGCCTCTCCCGGGCCGTGCCCCTCGACGCCGGGACCCCGTTCCGGGTGGGCAAGACCGTCCTGGAACTGAGGTCCTGACGCATGGCGATCGCCTTCCGCTACGCCGCGCGCTCCGACGTGGGCAGGGTCCGTTCGAAGAACGACGACTCCGCCTACGCGGGCCGGCACCTCGCGGTGGTCGCCGACGGCATGGGCGGGCACGTGGGCGGGGACGTCGCCTCCGCGTCCGCGGTCATGGACCTCACCTCCCTCGACCGGCCGGGGCACCACGGCGACGGCGCCACCGTGCTCGCGGACGAGATCCAGAACGCCAACCAGAACCTGGCCCGGCTGGTCCTGGGCAACCCCCGCCTCGGCGGGATGGGGACCACCGTCACGGCGCTGCTGGCCGACGAGGACGAGATCGTCGTCGCCCACATCGGCGACTCGCGGGCCTACCGGCTGCGCGGGGACGAGTTCCACCAAATCACCCGGGACCACACGTTCGTGCAGCGGCTCATCGACGAGGGACGGCTGCGCCCGGACGAGGCGGAGTCCCACCCCCACAAGAACGTCCTGATGCGCGTGCTCGGGGACGTGGACGCCTCCCCCGAGATCGAGGTGGAGACCGTCCGCCCCGAGATCGGCGAACGGTGGCTGCTGTGCTCGGACGGGCTCAACGCCGTGGTCCGGCCCGAGACCATCGAGTCCGTGCTGCGCTCCGGGGACGACCTCAACCAGATCGTGGACACCCTCGTGGAGCTGACCCTGGACCGCGGGGCACCGGACAACGTCACCGTGGTGGTGGTGCAGGTGTTCGCGACCGACGACGACGCCCCGGTCGCGCCGCAGACCGGCGAGGCGCGCGGCGCGGTCCCGGACCCCGGCTTCGCCCGGACCTCGGACGAGCTGACCGGGGATGCGGCCGCCGGCCCGGAGTCCGCGGAGTCCTCCGCCGCGGTGCTGCGCCGCGACCTCGCGGCCCGTCCGCACCTGCTGGTGGGCGCCGCCGCCAACGCCACCCAGACCGGGCGCATCCCCACGGTGAGCGACAGCATCCTGCAGCGCCGCGCGACCCTGCTGCAGACCTCCGCGCCGGACACCCTGGCCGATCCCCAGGAGGTCGAGTCGGCGCTGCACCGGGCGGAGGCCACGGCCCCGTCCCCGCGCCGGCGCCGGAACCGGCGCGCGTTCACCGTGCTCGCCCTGGCCACGGTCGGGCTGCTGCTGGTGGCCGGCGGGTGGCTGACGACGAACTGGATCAACTCCCAGTACTACGTGGGCGAGCAGCAGGGCAGCGTGGCCATCTACAGCGGGGTCTCCCAGTCGCTGGGCCCCGTGAGCCTCAGCGACCTGGAGCGGACCACCGACCTGCGGGTCGAGGACCTGCCCGGCTACACCCAGGAGCGGGTCCGCAACGCCATCCCGGCGGGGAGCCTGGAGGAGGCCTTGCGGATCGTGCAGGAGCTGCGCGAGTCCGCCCCGGGCGCCGGCCCCGGGGCGGAGCCGCGCCCCACCGGCACCGTCCGCCGGGCCACCTCCTCGCCCACCACGGCCCAGGACGCGTCCCCCACGGCGTCGCCCGCCGCGAGCCCCGGAGGTGACCGATGAGCTCCACCGCCGGAACCCGCTCCCCCGAGGAGCCCGCCGAGGCCCGGCAGAAGCCGCGGCGGCTCACCGAGCTGTTGCTGCTGGTCGTGGCCGTGGCCATCGGCGTGGGCGCCAACATCCTCGTGGACCCGGACCAGCTCGGCACCGGGGACCCGCACATCCTGGTCTCCGGCCTGGTGCTGGGCGTCGGCGCGCTGCTCCTGCACCTGGTGGTCCGTCTGCGGGCCACGTACGCGGACCCCTACGTGCTGCCCATCGTGGTGGCCCTCAACGGCCTCGGCATCGCCATGATCCACCGCATCGACCTCACCACCGACCAGTCCGCCGCGCAGTCCCAGGTGCTGTGGACGGGGCTGGCGATGACCGCCGCCGGCCTGGTGCTCTGGTTCCTCAAGGACCACCGGGTGCTTCGCCGGATCACCTACATCTCCCTGGTGCTCAGCGGCCTGCTCCTGCTCCTGCCCCTGCTGCCGGGGCTCGGTGTGGAGCTCAACGGCGCCCGGATCTGGATCTCCGTGGGCGGGCGCACCTTCCAGCCGGGCGAGGTCGCTAAGATCACCCTGGCCGTCTTCTTCGCCGGCTACCTCTCGACCAACCGCGACCTCATCCTCCTGGCCGGCAAGAAGCTCGGTCCCGTGCGGCTGCCGCGGTTCCGGGACATGGCCCCCATGTTCGCCGCCTGGCTGGTGGCCATCGGCGTGCTGGTGTTCCAGCGCGACCTCGGCTCCGCGATCCTGTACTTCGGGCTGTTCCTGGCCATGATCTACCTCGCCACGAGCCGGTTGAGCTGGATCGTGATCGGCCTGCTGCTCGTGGCCGTCGGCGGCTTCCTCGCGAGCCGGGTCTTCGGCCACGTGGCGGCGCGCCTGGACTCCTGGCTCAACGCCTTCGACCCGGAAGTCTTCAACCGGGCCCCCGGCGGGTCCGCCCAGATCGTCCAGGGCCTGTTCGGGCTCTCCTCGGGCGGGCTGTTCGGGCAGGGCCTGAGCCAGGGCCGGCCGGACCTCGTCTCCTACGCCAACTCGGACATGATCATCACCGCGTTCGGCGAGGAGCTGGGCCTGATCGGGCTCGGCGCGATCCTGATGCTCTTCTTCCTCTTCGTCAGCCGCGGGTTCCGCGCCGCCCTGGGCACCCGGGACGCCTTCGGCAAGCTGCTCGCGGCGGGGCTGTCCGCGGTCATCGTGCTGCAGCTGTTCGTGGTCGTGGGCGGCGTCACCCGGCTCATTCCCCTGACCGGCCTCACGACCCCGTTCATGTCCGCCGGGGGCTCCTCGCTGCTGTCCAACTGGATCATCGCGGCGATCATCCTGGCGATCTCGCACACGGCCCGCCGGCCCGTGGTCACCGGGCCCGCCACCGAGGCCGATCTCGCCGAGGTCGCCGCCTACGAGGCCGCCCTGCGGGAGGCCGCGCGGCGGGACGAGCAGGAGCGCGCCGAGCGCCGGGAGCGCCGGCGCGGAGCGGGCCGGGACGCGGAGGAGCGCACCGACGAGCGCACCGACGGCCGCACCGTCGAACGGCCGGCCGCGCGTCCGGACACGGCCCGCCAGCACGCGGTGCCCGGGGACACCGGGGCGACCGAGCCGATCGCGGCCGCCGGTCCGGGCGGGCGCCCGGTCTCCGAGGACGGGCCGGACGACGACGGCACCCCCACCGAGGCCATGTCCCGCCTCACCGACCAGGACCGCCGCACCCCGGGCAGTCCTGGGCGCACCGAGAACGGAGGAGCATCGTGAACCGGGCGATCCGACACACCTGGGTGGCCGGCGTGGCGATCTTCACCGTGCTGCTCCTGGCGCTGACCTACGTGCAGTTCTTCGCGGCGCGGACCCTCGAGGCCCACCCGTGGAACAACCGCAGCCTCTACGACCAGTTCGGCGCGGACCGAGGGGCGATCCTCGTGGACGGCGACGCGAAGGCCTCCTCCACGCCCTCGGACGACGACTTCGAGTACCAGCGCGTCTACACCGACCCGCTGTTGTACGGACACCTGACGGGCTACTTCTCGCTGGTCTACGGAGCCACCGGGCTCGAGGCGGCCCTGGGCGACGAGCTCTCCGGCGCGTCCGACGAACAGTTCTACGACCGTGTGGTCTCGATGTTCTCCGGCAACCAGCCCACCGGCGCGTCGGTCGAGCTGACCATCGACCCGGAGCTGCAGCGGACCGCCGCGGAGCTGCTGGAGGGACGCAAGGGCTCGATCGTCGCCCTCGACCCGGAGACCGGCGCGATCCTCGCCATGGTCTCCAGCCCCGGCTACGACCCCAACGAGCTCGCCTCCCACGACTCCGGCTCCGTGATCGCCGCCGCCGAGCGGCTCAACGCGGACCCGGCCGAGCCGCTCGTCAACCGCGCGATCTCCGGGGACCTGTACGCCCCGGCCTCGACGTTCAAGATCATCGACACCGTGGCGGCCCTGGAGTCGGGCGAGTACACCACGGAGTCCTCGATCCCCAACCCGCAGGAGCTGCCCCTGCCCGGCACCGACGTGACCCTGCCCAACTACGTGGGCGGAGGGTGCACCGCCCGCACCGAGGCGGACCTGGAGTTCGCGCTCGAGCAGTCCTGCAACACCCCCTTCGCCTCGATCGCTCTGGACCTCGGGGAGGACGCGATCCGCCGGACCGCCCAGAACTTCGGCTACGGCGAGTCCCTCTCCGTACCCCTGAAGGTGACGCCGTCGATCTTCCCCGAGGAGCTCAACGAGTCCCAGCTCGCGCTGTCCTCCATCGGCCAGTACGACGTGCGCACCACGCCCCTGCAGGTGGCCATGATGAGCGCCGCCATCGCCAACGACGGCCTGATGATGAAGCCCCAGCTCGTGGAGACCGTGCGCTCGGCCGATCTGTCCGTGATCGACGAGTTCACCCCCGAGCAGCTGCGCCGCTCCACGAGCGCGGAGGTCGCCAACACCGTCACCGACCTGATGGTGGAGGTCGTCGAGGACGGGATCGCCCGAGGTGCGGCCGTGCCCGGCGTCGAGGTGGCCGGCAAGACGGGCACCGCAGAGATCGGCTCGGAGGAGGGCCTCAACGACTCCTGGTTCACCGGCTTCGCCCCGGCCGACGACCCCCAGATCGCCCTCGCCGTGGTTTTCGAGGACGTGGACGTGGCGACCGGGTCCAGCCTGACCACCACGAGCGCCAAGCAACTCTTCGAGGCGGTGTTGAACAAGTGAGACCTTCGTCGAGCACCGTCCTGGGCGGGCGCTACGCACTGACCGATCGGATCGCGATCGGCGGCATGGGAGAGGTGTGGAAGGCCAAGGACCGGGTCCTGGGCCGCATCGTCGCCGTGAAGATCCTCAAGGAGGAGTACAACGGGGACCCGAACTTCCTGCAGCGCTTCCGCGCGGAGGCGCGGCACACCGCCCTGCTGAACCACCCCGGTGTCGCGAACGTCTTCGACTACGGCGAGGAGGAGGGCTCGGCCTTCCTCGTCATGGAGCTCGTCCCGGGCGAGCCGCTGTCCAACATCATCGAGCGGCGGAAGACCCTGGATGCCGACACGGTGCTCAACTACATCGGGCAGACGGCACGGGCGCTCGCGGCCGCGCACGCGCAGGGCCTGGTGCACCGCGACGTGAAGCCCGGCAACCTGATCATCACCCCGGACAACCGGGTGAAGGTCACGGACTTCGGGATCGCCCGCCTCGCGGACCAGGTGCCCCTCACGGCCACCGGCCAGGTGATGGGCACCGCCCAGTACCTCGCCCCGGAACAGGCCACGGGCCAGACCGCCACGGGCTCCTCGGACATCTACTCCCTGGGCATCATCGGCTACGAGTGCCTGGCCGGACGCCGGCCCTTCACCGGGGAGTCGCAGATCGCGATCGCCCTCGCCCAGGTCAACGACCCGCCGCCCGCACTGCCCGAGGACGTGCCGGACCCGGTGCAGGCCCTCGTGATGTCGATGCTCGCCAAGGACCCCAAGGACCGCCCGGCCACGGCGGGGGCCCTCGCCACCGCCGTGGACGCGCTGCGGCGCGGGGACGAGGCCGCGGCGGTCTCCGCCGTGCCCGGGATGCGGGCCTTCCTCGACCTGCCCGACGACGAGGCCACCCAGGCCTTCGAGCCCGTCGCCGACGCGCCGACCCGGCTGCTGGAGCGGGACAGCACCGCCCGGGCGGCCGGGGCTGCGGCGGCCGGCGCCGGGGTCGCCGCCGCGGCCGGCCCGGCGCGGCCCATCACGGCCGAGCTGGACGTCGTCGAGCCTTCCCGCGCGCCGGGCGGCGGTGCTTCTGCGGCGGACCCGGTTCCGCCGGCGGGGCCCCGCCGCGAACGGGGCTCCGCGTGGGCCTGGCTGCTGGGCGTGCTGCTGACGCTGGCCCTGCTCGCCGGGCTGCTGTGGTTCTTCCTCCTCCGGCAGCCCGAACCCGTGGCGCCGGAGCCGACCCCCACGGGCACGGTCTCCACCACGGTCGTGCCGGAGGAGACGACCGCCCCGCCCGCGGACGCTGCGGAGACCGTGGAGGTCCTCGCGGCCCGGTACGAGGGCCGCCCGGTCGACGACGTGGTGCAGGAGCTCTCCGACCTCGGCTTCCGGGTCGAGCGGCAGGGCCAGACCTCGGACCAGGAGGAGAACACGGTCCTGTCCGTGAGCCCCGTCGGCCAGGTGCAGCGGGGGGCCACGGTCACGGTGTCCTTCTCCACCGGACCCGACACCGTGGAGCTGCCCTCCGGGATGGTCGGACAGCAGGCGGATCCGCTGATCGACGAGATCCGGCTGCTCGGGGTGAACATCATCCGGTACGACGAGCCCACCGAGGACGCCGCGCCGGGCACGGTGCTGCGCACCCAGCCCCTGGGCGGCTCGACCGTCCGCCCCGGCGACACCATCGAGATGTGGGTGGCCGTGGCCCCGGAGAGCGCTCCGACCGCCGAGCCGTCCCCGACGCCCTCCGCGCCTCCCACCGCGACGCCCACCGGACCCGGCCAGGAGGGCTGAGCCGTGCCGGCCCGCAACGTGGTTCCCCCTCTGATCAACGACCGCTACGAGGTGGGCGAGACGATCGGGCGCGGCGGGATGGCCACGGTCCACGTGGGACGGGACCTGCGGCTCGGCCGGCGGGTGGCGATCAAGGTGCTCCGGCCCGAGCTGGCCCGGGACGCGACCTTCCACGAGCGCTTCAAGCGGGAGGCGCAGTCCGTGGCGGCTCTCAACCACCACTCGATCGTCTCCGTGTACGACACCGGCGAGATCCTGGCCCGGACCGACGAGGGCGTGGACCGGCCGTTCATCGTGATGGAGTACGTGCCCGGCCGGACCCTGCGGGAGCTGATCCACGAGGACGCGGTCACGCCGCGGGACGCCGTGGACATCACCCTGGGGATCCTGGACGCCCTCGAGTACAGCCACCGGGCCGGGATCGTCCACCGGGACATCAAGCCGGCGAACGTGATCGTCACCCCGGAGCGCCAGGTGAAGGTCATGGACTTCGGGATCGCCCGGGCGGTGGAGGACACCTCCCCGGCGCTCACGCAGGCCCAGGCCGTCCTGGGGACGGCGCAGTACCTGTCCCCGGAGCAGGCGCGGGGTGAGTCGGTGGACGCCCGCTCGGACCTCTACTCCGCCGCGTGCGTGCTCTTCGAGATGCTCACCGGGCGCGCGCCGTTCGTGGGCGAGTCCTCCGTGGACATCGCCGCCCAGCACGTGCGGGACCGTCCGCCCGCCCCGTCCGAGCTCGACCCACGGATCGGGCATCGGGTGGACGAGTTCATGGCCAGGGCCCTGGACAAGGACCGCGAGGCCCGTTTCCAGGACGCCGGGCAGATGCGCCGGGCCCTGCGGGAGCTGCGCCCGGCCGTGCCGGAGGACCTCGAGGCCACACAGTCCCTGCGGGCGGTGCCGGGGCGGGACGAGGACACGAAGACGCTGCCGCCCGTGCCGGCCCCCGTCCCCGCGCTGGCGCCCCCCGCGGTCGCCCCGGCCGCCGCTGCGGGCATCGCGGCGGGCAGCGCGGCGGCGGTCGGCGATGCCGGCCACGGCTCGGCCCCGGTGCGGCGGCGGCGTCCGCTGCGCACGGCCCTGCTCGCCCTGCTCGTCCTCGCGCTGCTCGCCGTCCTCGGCGTCGTGGCCCTCCAGTGGGTCCAGGGGCAGCGCGGTGGGCCCGCACTCGTGGCGGTGCCCTACGTCGCCGGCATGGACGCCTCGGTGGCGGAGACGGCGCTGCGCAGTGCCGACCTGGTGCCCGAGCGCGAGCAGGTCTACGACGACGAGGTGCCCGAGGGCGACGTGGTGGGCACCGACCCCGCGGCCGACACCCGGGTCGAGGAGGGCACCACGGTCGTCCTCGAGGTCTCCCGGGGACCTGCCGAGGTGGAGGTGCCGGACGACCTCGCCGGCCGCTCCGAGGAGCAGGCCCGGGAGGCCCTGGAGTCGGCGGGGCTCGAGGTCGGGTCCACCCGCACGGCGAACAGCTCCTGGGTGCCCGAGGGAGCGGTGGTCGCCACCGATCCCGACGGCGGGACCACCGTCCCGAGCGGCTCCGAGGTGGAGCTCGTCGTGTCCACGGGACGGGTGACCGTGCCGCAGCTCGTGGGCCTGAGCCGCCAGGCGGCCGTCGCCGCCCTCGGCGCGGACGAGGTCCGGCTCTCCGCCGAGATCGTCACCACCGCCCGGTCCGGGGTGCCGGCCGGACAGGTGGTGGACCAGAGCGTGGACGCGGGCCAGTCCGCTCCGCAGGGCGCCACCGTGACGCTCACCGTGGCCGTCACCCCCGCCCCCGCCCCCGAGCCGACCCCTGAGCCGACTCCCGAGCCGACCGTCCCGCCCACCCCGACGCCGTCCCCCGAGCAGACGGAGGAGCCCACCGAGGAGAGCACGGAGGAGCCCACCGAGGAGAGCACGGAGGAGCCCGCCGAGGAGAGCACGGAAGAACCGGCCGAAGAACCGGCTGAGGAGCCCGGGGCGGACAGCACCGAGGAGGACCGGTCCGACGCCGAGGAGCGGGCGGACGAGCGCGCCCGTGGGCAGGCCGGACGCGCGGACGAGCGCGCCCGTGGGCAGGCCGGACGCGCGGACGAGCGCGCCCGCGACGACGGATGACCCGGGCCCGGGCCGCGCTCAGACGGAGATCAGCGGCGACAGCGAGCCCGCCGCCCGCGCCGCGCCCTTGAGCCCCACGAGCTCGAGCCAGTTGCCGAGCATCTGGTAGCCGCCCTCGGTGAGGACCGACTCGGGGTGGAACTGCAGTCCGTGCAGCGGCGCGCTCCGGTGCCGCAGGCCCATGATGACCCCGTTGGGGGTGCGCGCCGTGACCTCCAGGACCTCGGGGACCGACTGGTCGACCACGGCGAGGGAGTGGTAGCGCGTTGCGGTGAACGGGCTGGGCACTCCGCCGAAGACGCTCGACCCGTTGTGCTCCACGCGGGACGTCTTCCCGTGCATGAGCTCCTCCGCGTGGGTGACGGTCCCGCCGTAGGCCTCCGCGAGCGCCTGGTGGCCGAGGCAGACGCCCAGCAGCGGCTGCCCGGTCCGCTCGGCATTGCGGATCAGGGGGGTGCACACCCCGGCGTCGGCGGGTGCGCCGGGGCCCGGGGAGAGCAGGACGCCGTGGTGCTCACCCGCGAGGGCGCACGCGGCGGCCTCGTCCAGGTCGTCGTTGCGGATCACCGTGGTGCGGGCGCCGAGCTGCTCGAGGTAGCCGACCAGGGTGTAGACGAAGCTGTCGTAGTTGTCCACGACGAGGATCTTGACGGTCACGGGATCTCCTGGGAGTGGGGTGCCGGATCGGCACGTGCGCCCGTCCAGCTTACGCGCCCGCGGTGGGGTGCGCACCGGACGGCTAGACTGGGCCACTGGACCCCCCGCCGTGAACGCGGCCCGCTTGGTGACCAGGAGGATCAGTGCCCGAGTCGAAGAACCGCCGCAAGAAGCCCGCCCGCCGGCCGGGAGGGTCCGGCCGGACGGCACCGGCCGCCGGCCCGCAGGTCGACGAGGAGCTCGCACGGCTGGCGGCTGAGGGACTGCCCGGAGGGTCCACCGCCTACGACCCGGACGCGACCGCCGCCGCGGTGGCGCAGGAGCTGACCGAGAGCTCCCGGCACGGCTCCCCGGAGAGCCACGCCCCCACCCCCACCTGGTACAAGGCCGTCATGCTGGGGCTGCTCGTCGTCGGGCTGCTGTGGCTGATCGTCTACTACCTCTTCCAGGGCGCCTACCCCGTGCCGGGGATCGGGACGTGGAACATCGCCGTGGGCCTGGGCCTGATGATGGCCGGCCTGATCATGACCACGAAGTGGCGCTGACGGCGGCCCGGACCGCCTGACGGGCGGTGCGCGGTCCGCCGCGCCTACTGAGAGAATGGGGGCGGATCCCGACGACCACGGAGGAAACGTGTCCCATTCCAGCACCGACCCGGAGGAGCCGCGCGACCGGCCGCCGCGACCGCTCGAGGACGAGATCGCCGCGTCCCGGCCCCGGCGCGGCGGGCGGATCAATCCCGCCACGTTCGAGGTGCGGCTGCGCCGGTGGGCGCTGCTGCTGCTGATCACCGTCCCGGCCGTCTGGTTCGTGGTGCAGCGGCTCACCTGACGCGCACCGGCGACGACCGACGGCCGGCGGCCCGCACCCCCGGGGGTGCGGG
>NZ_LDNX01000169.1:0-9568 GCF_001027955.1 Kocuria sp. SM24M-10
CCGGCCGCCGGCGGGCCCAGGAGGCCGCGGCGGCGCTGCGCGCGGCGGAGCGCAGCGCCGAGCGGGCCGGCTCCGAGCTGTCGCGGGTCCGGGCCGTGCTGGACTCCGCCGCGGCGGAGACCGCCCGCTCCGAGGAGCAGGTCGCGGCCGCGAACCGGCACCTGGCCGCCGAGCAGCAGCGCCTGCGCGAGGTCGCCGACCGCCTGCAGGCCGCCGAGGAGCTCGGCGAGGAGGACACCGAGGACGCCCAGCTGGAGGCCGCCGCCCGCCGCGACGAACGGCACCGCGCCGCCACCGCCGCCCGCGCCGCCGAGACCGAGGCGCGGCTGGCCCTGCGCTCCCTCGAGGAGCAGGCGCGCGCGCTGGGCAACCGGGCCGCCTCCCAGGAACGGGCCGCCGCCACCGAGCGCCGGGCCCGGGAGGAGGCCGAGCGCCGGGCGCACCGCCGCCGGCTGCAGGCCCGCAACGCCGAGGCCGTGCTGGCCGCGGCCGAGCAGCTGCTGGTCCGGGTCGGGGCGTCCGTGGCCGCCGCCGCCGGGGACCGGGACCGGGCCGAGTCCGTGCGCGCCGGCCTGGACGCGGAGCTCACGGAGCTGCGCGTC
Source organism: Kocuria sp. SM24M-10 (assembly GCF_001027955.1). Lineage (NCBI taxonomy): Bacteria > Bacillati > Actinomycetota > Actinomycetes > Micrococcales > Micrococcaceae > Kocuria > Kocuria sp. SM24M-10. The sequence continues at coordinate 603 of NZ_LDNX01000169.1, forward strand.
GCCAACGACCGGCTCGCCGCCCGTGTCGCCGAGCTCACCGACTCCGTGCACCGTGACGAGCTGGCCCGGACCCAGCAGCGCACGCGGATCGAGGCCCTCGAGGCCCGCTCCCTGGAGGAGCTGGGCCTCACCCCGGAGGCGCTCGTGGAGCACTACGGGCCGCACCTGCCGATCCCCGACCCCGACGCGGGGACCGGGACGGAGGAGCCGGAGGCGACGGACGGGCAGGACGCCCTGTTCGGGGCCGTGGCGGGGGCGCCCTTCGTGCGGGCCGAGCAGGAGAGGCGGCTGCGCCGGGCCGAGAAGGAACTGGCCTCGCTGGGCCGCGTCAACCCCCTGGCGCTGGAGGAGTTCGCGGCGCTCGAGGAGCGGCACCGCTTCCTCGCCGAGCAGCTCGAGGACCTGAAGCGGTCCCGGCAGGACCTGCGCAGCATCCTGCGCGAGGTGGACGAGCACGTGGAGCGGGTCTTCTCCGAGGCCTACGCCGACACCGCCCGGGAGTTCGAGGGCGTCTTCGCCACCCTGTTCCCCGGCGGCGAGGGCCGGCTGCGGCTCACCGACCCGACGGACATGCTGAGCACCGGGATCGACGTGGAGGCGCGCCCGGCGGGGAAGAAGATCAAGCGGCTGTCCCTGCTCTCCGGCGGTGAGCGCTCCCTGACGGCGATCGCCCTGCTCGTGGCGATCTTCAAGGCCCGCCCCTCGCCGTTCTACGTGATGGACGAGGTCGAGGCGGCCCTGGACGACCGCAACCTCGGGCGGCTGCTGAGCATCTTCCGCCAGCTGCAGGAGACCTCGCAGCTGATCATCATCACGCACCAGAAGCGGACGATGGAGATCGCCGACGCCCTCTACGGGGTGGCCATGCGCGGGGACGGGGTCACCACCGTGATCGGGCAGCGGCTCGCCGAGCTGCGCTGAGCCCGGCGACGGACCCGCGCCGCCGGCTCCCGCGCCCGACCCGGCCTATGTCCCGGCCGGGCGCGCCGCCGCGGGGTCGGGCCGTTCCATGGTGTCCCGCACGGGCAGCCACGCCCCGGCCGCGATCAGCATGATCGCCCCGGAGACCCCGAAGGCCCAGCCGAAGCCCGCGGCGTCGGCGAGCGCGCCGGCGACCACGGGGCCCAGGATCTGCCCGGCGTCGGCGCTCATCTGGAAGCGCGCGAGCACGGGCCCGCCGGCCCGGTCCGGCCCGATGACGTCGGCCACGGTGGCCTGCTGCCCGGGGTTCAGCGTTCCGGAGCCCATGCCCGCCACCAGGGACAGGACCACGAACCACGGCACGTCCTGGACCAGGCCCAGGCCCATGGTGGCGAGCCCGTTGACCAGCAGCCCGGAGAGCACCAGCGGCTTGCGCCCGAACCGGTCGGTCAGCCGGCCGGTGACCGGCAGGGCCAGGGCGTTGCCGGCGGCGTAGACCGCCAGCGCCAGGCCGGCCACCGCGGGGCCCGCCCCCAGGACGGCGACCGCGAACAGCGGCACGAGGGCCACCCGGATCCCGTGGGCGGTCCAGCCGTTGGCGAAGCTGGAGACCAGCGCGGAGCGGTAGGCGCCCACCTGCCCGGCCTCCGCCACGGTCATCACCGGCTGGTTCCTGCGGTCCCGGCCGGCGCCGAGCACCTCGTCCTTGAGCCGGAAGTGGACCACGGCCACCGCCACGAGCAGGGAGACCGCGTAGATCAGGAACGGGGCCTGCATCCCCAGCCCGGCGAGCAGGCCGCCCACGACCGGGCCGAGCACCCCGCCCACCAGGAACGCGGAGGCGTAGTAGCCGGAGACCCGGCCCCGCATCCGGGGCGGGGCCAGGCGCACGATCAGGCCCATCGCGGAGATGGTGAACATCACCGACCCGATCCCGCCGAGGCCCCGGAACAGCAGCAGCTGCCAGTAGCTCTGGGCGAACGCGGTGGCCGCCGAGGACAGCGCCACGATGAGCACCCCGGTCACGTAGGTGGGGCGCTCACCGATCCGGTTCAGGATCCGCCCGCCCGCCGGGGCGAACAGGAGGCGGGCCACGGCGAAGACGCTGACCACGGCGGAGGCCGCCGCCACCCCGACGCCGAAGGTCGTGGCGAACTGGGGGAGCACGGGCGCCACGATCCCGTAGCCGATCGCGATGACGAAGGCGGCGGCGATGAGCACCGTGATCTGCTGGGGGACGCGGTCGCGCTCGGGCGCGGGGGCGGAGGGCTGAACGGGCACCCGTCGAGTCTAGGACTCCGGGACCGGCGTGGCCCCCGCCGCCGGGTCCCGCCGGGGGCGGTGTGAGAAGCTGGGAGGCGTGGATTCGATACCCGTTCTCGTATACGTGCTCATCGCCGTCGTGGTCCTCGGTCTGCTCGGCCTCGTGCTGCTGCGCGGGCCCAAGGCGCCCCGCGGCGGCTACCCCTCCACCCGGGACGCCGACGACCTCGAGAGAGGCCCCGCCGAGGCCCCCGGGGACCTGGAGCCCGGCACCGCGCCGGCCCGGCCCGCCGACACCCGCCCGGCGCTGGACCGGCCCGAGTCGGCGTCGTCGCGGATGGCGCGCCTGCGCGGGCGGCTGGCCCGGTCCAACAACGTCCTCGGCAAGGGCCTGCTCGCCCTGCTCTCCCGCGACCGCATCGACGAGGACGTGTGGGACGAGATCGAGGAGACGCTGCTGCTCGCCGACCTCGGCACGGACGCCTCGATGGAGCTCGTGGAGTCCCTCCGGCGCCGGGTCACGGTGGAGGGCACCAGCGACCCCGCGCACGTGAAGGCCATGCTGCGGGAGGAGCTCGTGAAGCTCGTCGACCCCACGCTGGACCGGTCCCTGGCCGTGTCCCGCAAGGGCCCCGTCCCCGCCGTCGTCCTCGTCGTGGGCGTCAACGGGGTCGGCAAGACCACCACCGTGGGCAAGCTCGCCCGCGTGCTCGTCGCCGAGGACAAGGACGTGCTGCTGGGCGCGGCCGACACCTTCCGGGCCGCGGCCGCCGACCAGCTCTCCACCTGGGGGGCGCGCGTGGGCGTGCCCACGGTGCGCTCCGACGTCGAGGGCGCCGACCCGGCCTCCGTGGCCTACGACTCCGTGGTCGCCGGCATCGAGCAGGAGGTCGACGTCGTGATGATCGACACCGCCGGGCGGCTGCAGAACAAGGCCGGCCTGATGGACCAGCTCGGCAAGATCAAGCGGGTCGTCGAGAAGGCCGCCGTCATCGACGAGGTCCTGCTCGTCATCGACGCCACCACCGGGCAGAACGGCATGACCCAGGCCCGCGTGTTCTCCGAGGCCGTGGACGTCACCGGCATCGTCCTCACCAAGCTCGACGGCACCGCCAAGGGCGGCATCGTGGTGGCCATCCAGAAGAGCCTCGGGGTCCCGGTCAAGCTCATCGGCCTGGGCGAGGGCCCGGACGACCTGGCCCCCTTCGAGGCGGAAGGCTTCGTGGACGCCCTGCTCGACTGACCCGTCCCCCGAACGCCCCACGGGCCCGCCGCAATTTACACGCGCGTCATCATTGCGGCGGGCCCGAAACATGTCCGCAACCCGGCGCGGCGGCGGACGAAACATCTCTCTCGGACACTCGAGGTGAACGGTGAGCACCGGACGGCCCCGCGGGGAACGGGCCAGTGGCACCGGTGACCGACCAACCTTCAGAGAGAGGTGCACATCGTGGAAATCACTGCTGGACACGTGTGGACGATCGTCGCGGCAGCCCTGGTCTTCTTCATGACCCCCGGGCTGGCCCTGTTCTACGGCGGGATGACCCGGGCCAAGGGCGTCCTGAACATGATGATGATGAGCTTCATCTCCATCGCCATGGTCTCGGTGGTGTGGGTGCTGTGGGGCTACTCGATGAGCGGCGGGGACCCGCTCCTGGGCGGGATCACCGGCAGCCCGGTGCCCTCCTTCGCCCTGGCCGACATCATCGGCAGCGAGGACCTGCTCGGCGCCGCCTACGGCGGCACCTTCGCCATCATCACCGTCGCCCTGATCTCCGGCGCGATCGCCGACCGCGCCCGGTTCGGCGCCTGGGCCGTCTTCGTGCCCGTATGGGCCACCCTGGTCTACGCGCCGCTGGCCTACATGGTCTGGGGCGGCGGGCTGCTGACCGAGGACGGCGCCGTTGGCTCCGCCCTCGGCGAGGCCATCGACTTCGCCGGCGGGCTCGTGGTGCACATCAACGCCGGCGTCGCGGCGCTGATCCTCATCATGATCGTCGGGGCCCGCCAGGGCTTCGGCAAGGACCCGAGCCAGCGCCCGCACAACCTGCCGCTCGTGATGCTCGGTGCCGCCATCCTGTGGTTCGGCTGGTTCGGCTTCAACGCCGGCGCGGCCGGCACGGCCGAGCAGGCCGGGCTGATCTGGATCAACACCCTCGTGGCCCCCTCCGCGGCGATGCTCGGCTGGCTGCTCACCGAGCGGATCCGGGACCGCCACGCCACGTCCCTGGGCGCCGCCTCCGGCGCCGTGGCCGGACTCGTGGCCATCACCCCGGCGTGCGCCAACGTCTCCCCGGTGTGGGCGATCGTGCTGGGCTTCGTGGCCGGCATCTGCTCGGCGCTGGCCGTGGGCCTCAAGTACCGCATGGGCATGGACGACTCGCTGGACGTGATCGGGGTGCACCTGGTCTCCGGCGTCGTCGGCACCGTGGCCCTGGGCTTCGTGGCGCTGCCGTCCGAGGGCACCGCGGGGCTGTTCTACGGCGGCGGCTTCGGCCTGCTGCTCACCCAGGTCGTGGCGGTGCTCGTCTCGGTGCTCTACTGCGCCGTGCTGACCTTCGTCATCGCCTTCGTCATCGACAAGACCATCGGCTTCCGGATCCCGGAGCGGGACGAGATCGACGGCATCGACATCACCCAGCACGCCGAGTCCGGCTACGCCCTGGCCGGCGACGCCACGGGTTCGTTCACCCCGGGCCGCCACGCCGCCGGCGGGGAGGCCGCCGCCTTCGAGCCCGGCCGCTCCCAGCCGGTGCGCGGCTGAGCCGTGCGACGGCGCCCGACGCATCCCACCCCCACGAAAGGCAGCTCTTCCATGAAACTCGTCACCGCGATCGTGCGCCCGGAGAAGTTCAAGGACATCAAGTCCGCGCTCGAGTCCTACGGCGTCCAGGGCATGACGGTCCAGAACGTGCACGGCTACGGCCAGCAGCGCGGGCACACCGAGGTCTACCGCGGCGCGGAGTACACGGTGGACCTGCTGGAGAAGGTCCGCGTGGAGATCCTCGTCGACGACCACCAGGCCACGGACATCGTCGACGTCATCGTCTCCTCGGCCAACACCGGCCGCGCCGGTGACGGGAAGGTGTGGGTCACCGACGTCCGGCAGGCCGTGCGGGTGCGCACCGGGGAGCGCGACGAGACGGCGCTCTGACCGCTCGGTCCCCGCGGCCGGCCCCCTCCCGCCGGAGGGGGCCGGCCGCCGTCGTGTCCGCCGTCGTGTCCGCCGTCGTGTCCGTCCTCGTGCCCGCCGCGTGACGGCGGCGGGCCCGGGTCGTCCGGAGTTGCTAACCTTGGACACTGACCCGCCACACCGGGCCGGGCCGCGGCCCGCGGCGCAGACCGCGGGGCACCGGCCGACTCCCTCGACGAAAGCAGCTTTCGACCCGTGTTCAATTCACTGTCCGACCGGTTGACCGCCACCTTCAAGAACCTCAAGGGCAAGGGCCGCCTGACCGAGGCGGACGTCGACGCCACCGTGCGGGAGATCCGGCGCGCCCTGCTCGACGCCGACGTCGCCGTCCCGGTCGTGCGCGAGTTCACCGCCGCGGTCAAGGAGCGCGCCCTCGGGCTGGAGGTCTCCGAGGCGCTGAACCCCGGCCAGCAGGTCGTGAAGATCGTCAACGAGGAGCTGCAGAACATCCTCGGCGGCCAGACCCGCCGGATCCGGATGGCCAAGACCGGCCCCACGATCATCATGCTCGCCGGCCTGCAGGGCGCCGGCAAGACCACCCTGGCCGGCAAGCTCGGCAAGTGGCTCAAGGGCCAGGGGCACCGTCCCCTGCTCGTGGCCTCGGACCTGCAGCGACCCAACGCGGTCACGCAGCTGAAGGTCGTGGGCGAGCGCGCCGGCGTCCCGGTCTTCGCCCCGCACCCGGGCACCACCTCCGAGTTCGACGACCCCACGGGCGATCCCGTCCAGGTCGCCCGCGACGGCGTGGCCCAGGCCCGCGCCCGGCTGCACGACGTGGTCATCGTGGACACCGCCGGGCGCCTGGGCATCGACGAGGCGCTCATGGCGCAGGCCCGCGACATCCGCGACGCCGTCCGGCCCGACGAGGTGCTCTTCGTCATCGACGCGATGGTCGGCCAGGACGCCGTGAACACGGCGCAGGCCTTCAACGAGGGCGTGGACTTCACCGGCGTGGTCCTGTCCAAGCTCGACGGCGACGCCCGCGGCGGCGCGGCCCTGTCCGTGGCCTCCGTGACCGGCAAGCCGATCATGTTCGCCTCCACGGGCGAGAACGTCGACGACTTCGAGCAGTTCCACCCGGACCGCATGGCCTCCCGGATCCTCGACATGGGCGACGTCCTCACCCTGATCGAGCAGGCCGAGAAGCAGTGGGACCAGGCCGAGGCCGAGAAGATGGCCCGGAAGTTCACCGACCAGGAGGACTTCACCTTCGAGGACTTCCTGGCGCAGATGCAGCAGCTGCGCAAGATGGGCTCGATGAAGAAGATGCTCATGATGATGCCGGGCGCCGCCGGCATGCGCGAGCAGCTGGAGAACTTCGACGAGCGCGAGATCGACCGCGTCGAGGCCATCGTGCGCTCCATGACCCCGCACGAGCGGGTCGCCCCGAAGATCATCAACGGCTCGCGGCGGGCCCGCATCGCCAAGGGCTCCGGGGTGACCGTCTCGGAGGTCAACCAGCTCATGGAGCGCTTCGCGCAGGCGCAGAAGATGATGAAGCGGCTGGCCCAGGGCAAGGGCGTGCCGGGCATGCCCGCCGGCATCCCGGGCATGCCCGGCGGCGGCGGCGCCGGCGGGGGCAAGAAGGGCAAGGGCAAGGGCTCCGCGAAGAAGGGCGGCTCCCGCTCGGGCAACCCCGCCAAGCGCGCCCAGGAGAACGCCGCCCTCGAGCAGCAGCGCAAGCAGAAGGCGCCCGCCGGCTCGGCGTTCGGCGCCGGACAGGCCCAGCCGGACCCGGCGGACCTGAACCTGCCCAAGGGCTTCGAGAAGTTCCTGGGGAAGTGAGGCCCCGATGAGCTCCTACCTCTCCGAGCCCGAGCTGAAGAAGTTCGTCGACTCGCTGCCCACCCGGCGCCTGGCCGCCGAGGCCCTCATCCGCGACCCGCAGGGCCGGGTGCTGCTCGTCGAGCCCAACTACAAGTCGGACTGGACCGTTCCCGGCGGCACCGTGGAGGCGGGGGAGGACCCCCGCACCGGGTGCTTCCGGGAGGTGGTCGAGGAGGTCGGTCTGCACCTGGCCCCCGGCCGGCTGCTCGTCGTGGCCCACGGAGTGGCCATGGGCATCTGGGGGGACTCGGTCTCCTTCGTCTACGACGGTGGGGTGATCGAGGCCGACACCCCCATCACGGTGCAGGAGGAGGAGCTGCTCAGCCACCGCTGGACGGCCCCGGAGGAGCTGGACGCCTACCTGCGCCCGGGGCTGGCCCACCGGCTGCGCGCGGCCCTGGCCGCCCTGGCGGACGGGACGGTGGCGGAGCTCGTCGACGGCCCCCGCTGAGCCCCCGCCGGACGCGCCCCGGGGACCGGTCCCGGCCCCGGGACGGCCGGGACGACGGCGTAGCATGGACGCCATGACCTCACTCCCCGCCGACGACGTCGCGTCCTCCACCTCCGCGTGGGACCTGGTCCCCGCCACGGTGGTCTGCGCGGCGGAGACCACCGCCGCGCCGGCCCCGGAACCCCGGCCCACGTTCGAGGAGATGCGCGCGGTCATCGCCGGGCACCGGCTGATCAGCGCCTACGCGGAGGGCCCCCGGGCCACGCAGCTGATGTTCCTCGCCGACACCGAGGGCCGCCTGGCCCGCGCCGCCGCGGACGGCTCGGTGGAGGCCGGGTGCACCCTCGACGAGCTGGCCGGCACCCTCGCCCGGACCACCGGCCACCAGCTGCAGCCCGAGCACCCCGGTCTGCGCCGCATCCTGCTGGTCCACCTGGACGCCCCCGACCTGCCCGTGCTGGCCGCCCTGTCCGGCACCGGGTTCACCGCGGTCTCCCGGCACGGGTGGTCCGTGGTGGTCTTCGACGCCGAGGTCGACTTCTGGACCGTGCGCACCGGCCTCGCCGAGACGGCCGTGGCGCTCTCCTCGGACGGGGCCACCCGCTCCTTCGAGGTCCTGCTCGCCGGGGAGGACCCGGCGTCCGTCACCGACCTGGAGGCCGCCGACGCCGTGTGCGCCCTCGAGTGGGGCCCGGAGTGGCGGCCCACCGGCGGGGCCGGCGCGGAGGCGGAGGAGACACCGGCCGGGCGCTTCGAGCGCGACCTGGTCCGGCTGTGCGCCGGCGGCACCTCGGAGCTGCAGACCGAGTCCGTCGCCTCGGTCTTCGACCTCGACCCGGCCGAGACGAACCGGCTGCGCAACTACGTGCTGGGCGAGTCCACCGACCTCGTGCTGGAGTCCGTGCTGCAGCTGCTCGGCCTGCCCGCGCTGGCCGCCAAGGTCGTGGAGGGCAGCCGCGAGATCACCGAGCTCGAGGGCGCCGAGCACTACGAGCCCGCGGCCGTGGGCGCCGCGCTCCTGCACGGTCTCACCATCGAGCCCACCGGGGACGGGCTGATCGCCCGCTACCAGCGGGCCCTCGTGCGCCGGCCCGAGCTCCTGCTGGCCCTGGCCGGCACGGAGACCGCCCTCGGGGTGGGGCTCGCGGGCGCGGCCCGGCGCGGCGGGTCCGGGGCGCGCGTGCTCGGCACCCTCTCCGCGGCGCTGCTCGCCGACGCGGCCGCCGAAAGCGCCTACTACGCCGCGCTGCGCGGGGCCCGGACCCGGCGCGCCGGCACCCGCCCCGGCACCGTCGCCGCGGACGACTCCCC
>NZ_LDNX01000017.1:0-21920 GCF_001027955.1 Kocuria sp. SM24M-10
CCTGGTACCCACCCCCGCCCATGCGCAGCACCGTGCGTTGCACCGATTGCGTGCGCGCGGCGTCACCATCGAGACCGCCACCGACCAACGGCCATTGGCCGGTTTCACCGGACCCGTCATCGCCTACGCCCCGGACTTGCCGACCCTGGCCGCCGCCGAGCAGCTACCCATCACCTGCGCGGTCCTGGCCCTCGCCGCCGAGAACATCCCTCTCAGCCCGTGGGTGGACGCCTTCACCCCCCGACACCTGGCCGGACACGTCCTGACCCCGCTGCAGCCCCTCCTGCCCGATGCCACTGTGCGCCGGGCCATGGTGTACTTCACCCACCGCCTCGTCGCCACTTCTCCCGCGAACGAGCCCTCAACGCTTCACGGCATCGTCGCAGGGATACGTCATCTGCAGGGCCAGGGGTGCGTGTTCACCACCGAGGAGTTGCTCGCTCTGGCTCTCCAACTGAACTGGTCCCCCAGCGCTATCGGGCGGTTGCAGCACATGCTCACTGACGCGTTCCCAGCACCAGCGGCCTGGCCCACACAGCCATCCAGCCCCAGGCCACCCTCAAACCCCTGAACCATCCCTACCCACCCCCAGGATCCAGCCCCCGCCCCCGCGCGGCGACCCCGAGAATAGGCCCAGGGCCTCCAACTGCACCTAGGCCGCGGTAGACGCGAATGTCTGGACAGTCGCCGAGACCAGGAACGGTCATCAACTCTGACCGGAATACTCCACCCACACTCACCCGTGAAGGCCCCAAAACTCCCTCTGCCAACAAATGGCGGCGTCTCGCAACTCAAACCCCTCATAACCCATGCCTTCTAAGACGCCGTGACGCACGGCTGCAATGCGTGTGCAGCTATACGCTGCAATGAATACAATTCATATTGTGCTTTGCATCCGTTGACTACGGGAAGAATTATGGGCTTCAAGGTGTTTGACAAGAGGATGACCCCGCTGGCCAAGGCGCCCAGCGTGACGATCCAGAAGCGCGGCGTGATCTCGCTGAACAAGGCCGCCCACCACCTCGTGAACAACGCCGAAACCGTGGAACTGCTCCACGACCGCGAACGGCAGGTCATGGCCCTACGCGCCGCCGATGACTCCTCACCCCACACCCACGCGGTGCGCAACAGCTCCAAGCGCGGCCCCGGACAGGCCATTGTCTCCGCGACTGCCTTCACCGCCCATACGGGATCGACACCACCGTTACAAGGCGGTGGAAGCCTTTTGTGGAGAACACCATGCTCTGCGTGGATTTATCCGCACAAGGTACGGTTATCACCGGTAACCGCACCAAGAGCACGGCATTGGTAGATTCTGCTGGCGAGAATGATTCCTCAGTCGAAGATTCTGTAATTGACTCACTGGCCACAGATAATTCCGGACCTGCTGAGTGACACACCGGCACCGCCGCTTCCCCGCTCGGTAAAGGAAAGGAATGTATCTGATAGCTCGGAAGGTTAAAGTGCACCTTGAGGACGACCTCGACGGTGGCCCCGCCGAGCACACCGTGACTTTCGCCCTAGACCGCAAGGACTACGAGATCGACCTCTCCGACGACAACGCGCAGAAACTGCGCGAGGTGCTGCATCCCTATGCCGCTGCCAGTCGCAAGACCACCCGCATCACTGGGGCCCGTGGCGCCTGGGGCCGCTCCACGAGCAGCGACCTGGACTCGGCGAAGATCCGGGCCTGAGCGAAGGAGAACGGCCACCCGGTCTCCAACGGCGGACGCATTCACCAGTTCGTCAAAGACGCCTACTACGCGGCTCACTGACCTCTCTGCCGATAGATACTCTCCCTTCCGCCGCTACACCACGGTCCATGCGCATGTAGCCCTGGGTCCAATGGATGTCAGGCAAGTCCTACAAAGGCTGCAGGGATGGAGGACAAATCAAACCTCGAGGGGCAAGGCCCCGCAATCGATCCAGGGTACAGGGCCTTGCCCCTGGCCATGATCAGGAAGACCTGGCCGCAGGTTGAATGCTCTCTGGCTCCTGTGTCGCTGTCACGGTCCAGGTCGAGACCGTAGCCCGGTGGACTGACGGAGATCGACGCGCCCAAACCACGTGGGCGGTGGAGCAGTTGCCCATCAGAGCCGGAGCGGCCAGTACAGGATCCGGAGACGGAAGCGTCGGCGCCGCCGGAGCAGAAACTGCTGCGCTTGGAGCAAATGGTGCGGGGGCCGAACCGATGGACTCATACCCGACATCGGACCCAAGTATAAATGAGGACATGAACACAAGTTAAAGGAGTGTTGATTATACCTAGAGGTGATTTTCCAGTGAATTAATTGTGACCGATCTCATGGCCTGCAACGTTAAGGTTCCGACAGATTGAAGGGATTTCCGCACCTTCCTCGTCCAGGGATATTATTCAGGTATGAGGAATATGCGGAACTCGAAACTAACAGTCGTCGGAGCTGGAAGTGTAGGGACCAGCATCGCCTATGCCGCCCTGATCCGAGGATCCGCCCGACATGTCGCTCTTTACGACATCGCCACTGAAAAAGTTGAGGCTGAGGTGCTCGACCTTGCGCACGGGACCCAGTTCACCGGCGCGAGCGACATCACCGGCGGATCCGATCTGTCGGTGGTCGAGGGGTCTCAGGTGGTCGTGGTCACCGCAGGCGCCAAGCAGAAGCCGGGACAGTCGCGCACCGAACTCGCCTCGGTCAACGCCGACATCATCTCCGGGATGATGCCTGATCTGCTCAAAGTCGCCCCCGATGCCGTCTACGTCCTGGTGACCAATCCCTGCGATGTGCTCACGGTGCTCGCGGCAGAGGCCTCGGGCCTGCCGCGGAACCGGATCTTCTCCTCCGGCACGGTGCTCGACACCTCGCGGCTGCGGTGGAAGCTGGCCCAGCGCGTCGGGGTGAACACCAGCAGCATTCATGCCTTCATCGTGGGCGAGCACGGGGACACGGAGTTCCCTCTGTGGTCGGAAGCCAGGATCGGCCCCGTCCCGATCCTGGACTGGGAGACAGAGGACCACCCCCGCCTGACCGTCGAGGAACTGGACCACATCGCCACCGACGTCCGTGATGCCGCTTATAAGGTGATCAAGGGCAAAGGGGCGACGAACAACGCGATCGGCCTGTCCAGCGCCCGCATCGTCGAAGCAGTCCTGCAGGATGAGAAGGCGGTGCTGCCTGTGAGCACGGTCTTGGAGGACTTTCACGGCATCGACGGAATAGCGCTGTCGGTTCCCTCCGTCGTGGGTTCCACCGGAGCCACGCCGATTCCGAACACGCCGTTCTCGCAGGAGGAGCTTCAGCTCCTTCATCGCTCCTCCGACGCCCTGGCCGGCGTCTTGGACTCGCTGCGCAACTGACCGGCCGTCACCGGACCCATCGCTCGACTCGTCGTTCCGCCTGTTACGACGGTGAATCATCTCCGCCCTTTTCCCGGCACACCCCTGTCGCAGTGCCCTGGCAGGAAGGCGGCCTGCAAAGATATGAAAGCTTGAGGAAGTGCCCTGATGTGGACCCAGACGACTGATCCCTTAGGCCTCTTGTGGCTGTCAGCCTTCGTAGCAGCACTCCCGATCGTGACATTCTTGCTGTGCCTAGTCGTGTTCAAGATGACGGGCATCAAAGCAGCAGGGATCGCTCTCCTTTTGGAAGTGATTGTGGCCCTGTGGGTCTTCGGGATGCCGGCACCGTCCGTGGCCGGGGCAGGGTTGCTGGGGCTGCTGAGCGCCATCTGGCCCATCGCCTACATCATCGTGATGTCGGTGTGGCTCTACAAACTGGCGGTCGCCAGCGGACGATTCGACGTGATCCGTTCTTCGATCGCGCAGATTTCAGCGGATCAACGGATCCAGGTTCTGCTGATCAGCTTTTCCTTCGGGGCGTTCCTGGAAGGAGTGGCAGGTTTCGGTGTTCCGATCGCCATCTGCGCCGCCATGCTGGTGCAATTAGGATTCCGGCCGCTCAAAGCCGCGATGGTGAGCCTCGTGGCCAATTTCGCCGCCGGGGCCTACGGTGCTGTCGGCATCCCGGTGATCGTCGGCGCGCAGGTCGGCGGGGTGGACGTGATGGAGCTCTCCCGCGATCTGGTTCTCATCCTGCAACCACTGACCTTTCTCATCCCCTTCCTGCTGGTGGTCATCCTCGACGGCTGGCGTGGACAGCGGGAAACGTGGCCGGCGACCGTGGCGCTGACCACAGTGTTCTCACTCAGCCAGGCCGGCATCCTGATCTTCCTCGGACCCGAGCTCGCCGCTATTGTGCCGGGCCTGCTGGGCATGGTGACGCTGGCAGCTCTGGGGCGGGTGTGGCGGCCTCGGCGGATCTTCCGCGAGAACGGCGTCGAGGCGTCCTCCGTGGAGGGGCACACCCCGGGTGAGGTCGTCGCTGCGTGGAGCCCGTTCTACATCCTCACGGCGTTCGTCTTCGTGTGGAGCACCCCGTACTTCAAGGGGTTCTTCCTTCCCGGAGGCGCGTTGGACTGGTCCGTGCTTACCCTGCCCATTCCGGGTGTGACCGAGCAGATCACCACGGCCGGCGGCGCCGTCGTTGCAAGCACGTGGAGCTGGACCCCAATCAATGCGACCGGCACCGCGCTTCTGCTGGCAGTGCTCGCGACCTACCTCACCACGTCGAGGATCACCGGATCGATGTTCCTCGGACAGTTGCAACGCACGGTCCGTGAGCTGTGGCAGGCACTGGTGCTGATCGGTGTGATCCTGGTTCTGGCGAACATCGCCAACCTGTCCGGAGGCTCAGCAAGCATCGGCAACGCTCTGTCGGCGGCCGGGCCCCTGTTCCCCCTGTTCGCGCCCATCATCGGGTGGGTCGGAGTGTTCCTCACCGGATCGGTCGTGAACAACAACACCCTGTTCGCTCAGCTGCAAGCAACAACAGCCAGTGAGATCGGCGTCGGTTCAACGCTGTTAGTGGCCGCCAACACGGCCGGGGGTACCGCCGCCAAGGTCATCTCTCCCCAGTCGATCGCGATCGCAGCCGGCGCCGTCGGACTCTCCGGGCGGGAGAGCGAAATCCTCCGGGCCTCGATCATCTACAGCGCCGGCCTGCTGGCTTTCATCAGCGTGTGGACCCTGGTGCTGTCACTGACAGGAATCTCCCTCCACTGAGGCCGACACCAGGCCCCGGCCTGGTCGATACGAGAGCCCAGGACAAGAGCTTAAGACGACGAAAGGAAAGCAATAGTGATGGTAGAGCAAGCAAAGCAAATCGTAGTGGGCTACGACGGGTCCGAGTTCAGTGACCGCGCCCTGGACTGGGCCATCCGCGAAGCCGGGGCCTTGTCGATGGAAGTGAAGGTAGTGGTGTCCCTGGGCCGGCCCGTGGCCATGGGCCCCAGTATCTACGGTGTCTTCCTGCAGTCCATCGAGGAAGAAGCTGAGCAGGTCGCAGCAACCGCGGTGTCCCGGGCCCGGGCCCACGGTGTGACGGCTCGCGGGGTGGTGGAACACGGGGACGCGGCCGGGGTGCTGGTGCACGAGTCGCAGACCGCCTCGGTGCTGGTGGTAGGCAAGCGCGGCCGGCACGGAGTGCGCGGACGGGTCGGATCCGTCTCGGCCGCGGTGGCAGCCCACGCCAGGTGCCCCGTCATGGTCCTACCCGACCGGTGGGACCCGCAGACCGGAACCAGGGAGGGCTCCTTCGCAGGCCAGGTCGTGGTCGGGGTGGACAAGCTCGGGACGGACAATCCCGCGATCAGAGTCGCCGCCCAGTACGCCGAGAACCACGCCTGGGGTCTGGCCCTGATCACCGTGGTACCCGAGACCGTGAGCGTGCTCCCCGGATCCGTAGGAGCAAACCGGACGGTGTATGAGCACCTCACCGGCTCCGCCCAGGCTCTGCTAGACCAAGTCGCTCAGGAGATCGGTGCGGAACACACTGGGCTGAGGATCGATACGTCGGTGCTGACCGGGGTTCCCGCCGACCAACTCCTCGAAGCCACCCGATCGGCTGAGCTCGTGGCCGTAGGCAGCCGCGGCTACGGCGGATTCCGGGGCCTGCTCATGGGCTCGGTCTCCCAGGCCGTGCTCAACGACGGTGAAAGCCCCGTCCTGATCATCCCCAACCACCCGAACACCTGATCCAGGAGCCTTCCAGTGATGGCTGCCGCCCGGACGTCGTCGTGGGGCTCCCATGGATGTGATGCAGGCGTGGACCATGGAACATCGGCCGGGGTTCGGTCGCTCTGTGGCCGCGCGGCATCAGTGGACACCTTGACGAAGTTGTCACCACCGGGACCGTCCATTGTGAGGCGCCCATCACCGGATGCACTGTCTCGTGACGGTGACGACGGTCGTGGCCACGACAGGAGCAGGAGGTGCGCATCGGCCCGGCTGCGGTCTCCCTGATGGTGGAGTTACGGTTCAAGGGACTGCCTTCTCTCCTTGTCTAAAAAGATCACTACTCTCACATGTGGTGTTGGGCACGAAAGCCAGCAGAAGCACCTGTGGCCACCCCTGGACCCGCGACGATGGGTACTGACGGATCAACCGTCCACGGCCCACGAAAGGCGACACCGCCATGACATCCCCCGGCAACGCAGAACCCATCCACCAGTAGGTGGCCTCACTGGGGGAACTGGTGGTCGGCGATCACGTCGAAGCGTGGACGGGATCGGTGTTGCACTGCTCAGGGACCGTGGAAACCATTGCCGCTGATCTCGGAGTCCTGTGGATTCGTAAGGACCGGATAGGCGCCCGCCGGCTACTCGATATCCACGAACACCACCTCCATCACCGCAGCCCCCACCCCACCAGCTTGAGCCCCAGAACTGGGGACAACATGAAAAGTGACCTTCCTACTCCCAGCCGATACCGTTGACGCATCACGACGGGTGACCAGCCGGGGGGCTGGGACGCTCGACGTGGATCATGTTCGAGCGGGCAGCCGGGGGGCTGGGACGCTGGGCATCGATCAGATGACCGCCGCCCTGGTGGGTAGAGGACCTGTGATCTTGTGGTCAGTCGTCGGGGGGCGACTTTTCTTCCCCACTAGGGGCGGCGGTCCATCACTTCCCTGATACACCAACCCCGACCTTGCGCGGGCGCTCTGGAATCACCCTCATGCTCTCCCGCGGTAGACCCGGTGGCTATCACCAACGGGGCCCACGATCCCTGCCGGGACGGCAGGAGTATCAGCGGGGACGGCCCAGCACCACCATGAGGCCCCCCCGAGGTGAGCGGAGCCCACCGCCTAGAGGTGGAGGAGGACCTCATGAACCAGCCCAGCACCGACTCCACCCAAACAGGATCGATCCTGGCCGCACCTGCCCGCGCGGCCATCTTCACAGCACTGCGCCCGGCACTGGAAGCCCTCTTTGTCGAGGCCGGCAACGATGCCTAGTTCAGCGCAGAGGCCCGCCGGATCCTGCGGGCCCTGGTCCGCACCCGACCGGAGAACACTCTGGCCCTGGCTGATCTCGCCACCCGCGGGTCCACCCCCAAAGCTCGTGTCCCGGCCGCCCTCCACGAACTGGAAACCCGCGGCTACCTCCACCGCCTCACCCATATCGCCCCACACCTCACGACAGCACTCCCTGCCCCAGCCCCGGCAGAACCCCGGGCATCGACCGCCGCCCCAACGAAACAGGTAAAAATGCTCCACGCCCCCTGACATCCGTTCCCCCACCTGCACAGGCCAGCCCACGTCTGACGTAACGAAAGGCCCCGCTCACCTTCCGACCGTCGTTGACACCCGCACCACGCCAGAGGCCACCTCGCCGCACGACACCCACACCCACAGACACTATGGGCGCAAGAATCAGGACGGTACGGACACCGCCCAACACCGGGGCGCCGGCAGCGGAGACATTGAAGCTATTGACGATCCGGTCGACTCCTTGGCCTCTGGGAAGCCGCCCTGGCCCTGAGGCGTCAAGTGAACCGCAAGCTGTCCCACCTGTACCCTGGCGCAGTGGTCGAACAGAGCAGGTGGATGAACAAGGTGCAAGCCGATCCCGGACACTCCGCCTGGTACGTCGAGCGTTTCCGGGCCCTGGCCGCCAGCGGGGAGGACATCGTCGGGGAGGCGCGGCTGATCTACGCCATGGTGCCCCGCCGCTCGAGGGTCCTCGACGCCGGATGCGGGCCTGGTCGCAACAGCGGTTACCTGCACCGGGCAGGACACACCGTCGTCGGCGTCGACGTCGACCCCACCCTGATCGCCGCAGCACGCGAGGACCACCCCGGCCCTGAGTGGATCGTGGGAGATCTAGCCGAGTTGGACCTGCCCGCCTGCGGTATCCCCGAACCCTTCGACATCATCCTGTGCGCGGGCAACGTCATGACGTTCCTGGCTTCGAGCACGCGCACCGAGGTACTGCACCGCTTCCACCGGCACCTGGCCCCCGGCGGGCGGGCAGTCATCGGTTTCGGCGCCGGGCGCGGCTACCCCTTCACGCAGTTCCTGGCCGACGCCGAGCAGGCGGGGCTGGTGCCCGACCTGCTCCTGGCCACCTGGGACCTACGACCCTTCCAGGACGACAGCGAATTCCTCGTGGCCGTACTATCCCACCCCACAAATCCGGGTCTCTGAGAGCAAACCCGCCAAGCTGCAGACCGAGCACCCCGCGATCACCTTCATGCCTGCGCTTACCGAACACCCATCACAGGCGAAACGAGTGCCCCAGCCTCCCAGCCAGAACAATCGACGCATCCCCACAACAAGATGTCTCGTATCCCTTAGGGCGCAAGACGGGTTCAGCTCAGAGCCCCGCAGCGTCCTCGCCTCGGACTATGTCCAGGCTGGCTTCCCGTGCCCAGGCGTTCCACTGCTCGGCCGCCCGAACAGCGTCCTCCCGGCGCCAGTAGAAACCATCCAGGGACAGGACGACTTCCCACCCGCCAATGCCCTCGGCGTTCGGTTGGGTCTGAACCGCCCGCAACATATGCGGGATCGATCCTCTGGCAAGGAAATCGGCGGCACCATCGGAACTCATGAGCCCACCGTAGGACAGGTCACCAAACGCACGAGGATCAAGACAACCATGACCTCTGTGCTGGTCCACAACCATGTGCCGGCAGGTTGAACGCCCCCACCGTCAGTGATAGTCGAGTCTTGCAACCAAAGCGCCTCGTAACCCTTGGACTGCGAGACGTCCCAACGCCTCAAAAGTTCCTAAGACTCGGTCTCACCCGCCGGCGGACCCCCACCAAAGACAGGGTCAGCCGGTGAACCGTTCATAGGCACTCTGCCGGGAGGTGTTCAACGCCCAGCCGACCCCGGCCCACGAGGCCCCGCTCCCCCGGGCATCCTCCACGGCATCGTGCAGCGCCACGCCGGCCCCGCGCTCTAACAGACGCAGGAACCGCACTCGCTCCAAGGCTCGGTCGGCGGTTTCAACGGTCTTCACGGTCGCCCACGCATCGGCAGCCATGCGCAGGAACTGAGCCACTGCCACTCCGTCACGGTCGTCCACCGGCACGGAATGATCAGCCAGGGCCGCCCCCAGCCCCCACGCCGCGTGCGGCGCCGTCACGCCTTGCTGTCCATCGTGCTCGAGCACGTCCACCTCCGAGGTGTCATGAAACCCTGACACCGTCAGGATCTCCTGACACTGCTACGAGGTCAAGCACTCCAAGCTGGCACCCGAGCACGCATTCCTCTCACTGACTCCAGTCTTGCAACCAAGGCGTCGCACAACCCTTGGATTGAGAGAAGGGGACTGGTGCACTGCTAGGTCAACCTGCCACCTGTCGCTGCGACAGTCCCAACCGTGGGGCAGGTCAGAGCCAACCAAAGTCGGGGCAGTCCCATGTGGCTATAGGCTGTGGCATACCGCCATCCAGTCGGAAACGTCAGCAGTGTCCAAAACGGACGTAACCGCTAGATCCCAGCGTGTCGCCTGTAGCCACCCGTCGACGTTGGACAACCTCAGGCCATTGCATC
The DNA here is from genome assembly GCF_001027955.1 of Kocuria sp. SM24M-10. Lineage (NCBI taxonomy): Bacteria > Bacillati > Actinomycetota > Actinomycetes > Micrococcales > Micrococcaceae > Kocuria > Kocuria sp. SM24M-10. The sequence continues at coordinate 9,876 of NZ_LDNX01000017.1, forward strand.
CCGACACGGTCAACCGCACACATGACGGCCATGGCGACAGTTTGCCCCTCCCCCACCGCCGCAGCCGACCGCGGACATTCCCTGACGACGGGCGATCAGTCGATCAAAATCGGAGAACTAATACGTGTCGGAGTCGATCCAGCACTCTCTCGCCAAGATGCTGTCCGACCTGACCACCGCGACCAGCGCCAAGGAGACGTTCGAGGAGGTCGAAGCCCTCCTGGATCGCGACGAGTACCTCGGCCACGCCCTGAGTACGACGACGAGGGCATGTTCGACTGCGCCAGCCCGGGCCGCGTCCATTACGCCTCCCGGGACGGTCAACTGCGAGTCGCCGTCGAGTCCCTCGGTGTGGACCAGTTTGCCGTCAAGATGTTCAACGACGAGACCGGGCCCTGCTTTATGGAAACCTACGGTGCCGCTGAGGCAGAGCGCCTTGCCGGCGACCTGGCCGGATTCGAGGGCCTTGACCGAGATTGACAGCCGTACAGCATTACGTTGTTGAGTTTAACCGGTTCATCATGTCCAACAAGTGCTGCTGTTGCATTGCGTCAGCTGTCTGATCGATGAAACTCGAACTCGATAGCGGCTGGCGACGGACTCTTGTTGTGTTGTCCGGTCTTGTCATGTTGCACATGTGGCACAAGTTCGACGCAAGAAACAACGACGCCATGACCCGTCAAAACTCACCGGCATAGCCAGCTTCTTGTTGCGTCGTGCATGTTTATCTTGTTCTACTTGTTACACATGTTCGACAAGTTTAACCGCCCAGTGGATTCCCTGGCGTGTGTTGGCGCCACAGGGTCCCTTGTTGTGTTGCCCATGCTTGCCTTGTTCTACCCATAGGTCTTGCAGAGACTTCTACTGCTGATAGGTGTCGAAGTGGACCGGGCGGCGTCGGCCGCGTCATTGCATAACGCATGGTGCAGAGTCTGCATGTAGTGCCAAGTTCAACGAGTCTCACCCGCTCGACCAGGTGAGTCGGTCCAACCCACGCTCCATGCCGGGGTGCCATCAGGTGCTAGCCCGATAGCGCCGGTTCCACATGTTGAACCTGCATAATGTGACAAGCGGTCCTGATCCAGGTACGCCCCACGTTCCGCTCGTCGCTGGCTTGTCGGTTCCGGTCGAATAGGTAGCTGAAGTTCCGGTCGAAAAGTGAGCAGCTCGTCCAACGATTGGAGAGTGATCACTGTGGAGGATTGGGCGCTGATCCGTCAGCTGCATCGGGTGGAGGGCTTGTCGCAGGCGGCGATTGCCAGGAGGTTGTCGCTGTCGCGGAACACGGTGGCGAAGGCGATCCGTTCCACGGACCCGCCGGCCTACAGTCGGCGTCCGCCGGTGGAGGGGGCGTTCAGCGAGGTCGAGGCCGCGGTGCGGGATCTGCTGGGCCGGTTCCCGTCGATGCCCACCGCGGTGCTCGCCGAGCGGGTCGGCTGGGACGGGTCGAGGTCGTGGTTCTACGCCAACGTGGCCCGGTTGCGCCCGGGGTACCGGGTGGCGGATCCGGCGGACCGGCTGATCCATCATCCCGGGGAGCAGATCCAGTGCGATCTGTGGTTCCCGGGCCGGCTGATCCCGGATCATGCCGGGGTGGTGCGGGACTTCCCGGTGCTGGTGATGGTCGCCTCCCACTCCCGCTACGCGACGGCGGTGTTGCTGCCCAGCCGGACGACCGGGGACCTGCTGGCGGGGATGTGGTGGTGCCTGGCCGAGGGCTTCACCGCGGTGCCGCGGCAGCTGTTGTGGGACAACGAGGCCGGCATCGGCCGGGGTGGCAAGCTCGCCGAGGGCGTGGCCGGATTCTGTGGGGCGCTGGGGGTGCGGCTGGTGCAGGCCCGGCCCTACGATCCCGAGACCAAGGGCGTGGTGGAGCGGTTCAACGGGTACCTGGCCACCTCGTTCCTGCCCGGGCGCACCTTCGCCGCCCCGGTCGACTTCCAGGCCCAGCTCACCGATTGGCTGGTCATCGCCAACCAGCGCACCCACCGCACCACCCGCACCCGCCCGGTGCAGGCCCTGGCCGCCGAGCGGGAGTCGATGGGGCCCCTGCCGCCGGTGGACCCGGTGGTCGGGCACCGCTTCACCACGCGCCTGCCCCGGGACTACTACGTCACCGCCGCCGGGACCGCCTACTCCGTGCACCCCGGCGCGATCGGGCGCCTGGTCGAGGTGGTCGTGGACCTGCACACCGTCACCGTGACCTGTGCTGGGCGCACGGTGGCCACCCACCAGCGGGCCTGGGGATCCGGGGCCACCGTCACGGACCCGGTCCACGTGGCCGCCGCTGCCCTCATGCGCCGGACCCACCAGCAGCCCCGTACCGAGGGCGCTGCCGGCGGGCCGGTCGAGGTCGCCGATCTCGGGGTCTACGACCGGATCTTCGGGATCGAGGTCGCCTGATGCGCCCGGCCACCGGCCCCGCTGGGCGGGCGCTGACGGATGCGGACAAGCAGATCCTCCACCACGCCCGGGAACTGAAGGCCCCCAGGATCGCTGCCGACTACGCCCGGATCGCTGACACCGCCCGGGCCCAGCAGTGGAGTCTGGAGGAGTACCTCGCCGCGGTACTGGGGACCGAGGCCGCGGCCCGGGCCGCCTCGGGGGCCGCGCTGCGGATCAAGGCCGCCGGTTTCGAGGCGATCAAGACGCTCACCGACTTCGACTTCACTGCCCAGCCCTCCTTGGACCGCGGTGTGATCGCGCGCCTGGAAGCCGGGGCGTACCTGGTGCAGGCCGGCAACGTGGTGCTGCTCGGGCCCCCGGGCACCGGCAAGACCCATGTGGCCACCGGGTTGGGGATCGCCGCGGCCCGGACCGGGCACCGGGTCGCGTTCAACTCCGCCACCGGCTGGATCACCCGCCTGCACGCCGCCCACGCGACCGGGCGCCTGGAGGCGGAGCTGGCCAAGATCGCCAGGATCCCGTTGGTCATCATCGATGAGCTGGGCTACGTGCCGATCGAGGCCGAGGCTGCGAATCTGTTCTTCCAGCTGGTCTCGACCCGCTACGAGAAGGCCTCGCTGATCATCACCTCGAACCTGCCCTTTTCCCGGTGGGGCGAGGTCTTCGGCGACACCACGATCGCCGCGGCGATGATCGACCGCATCGTTCATCACGCCGAGATCATCACCACCAAGGGCACCAGCTACCGCATCCGACACACCAGCATCGAGACCCTGCCTTCCGTCACCGAGACCGGACCGGCAGACTAGAACGACCCCGCGAGGTGCTCACTTTTCACACGGACAAACAGCTCAAACTTCGAGCGGAACCGACATGGCTGCCGCTGGCACCGAGCAAGGGATAAAAATTGTTGTGTTCACTACGTTGAACATGTTTGACCTGTTGAAGCGTGTAACCGGTTAGGGTGATGGACGACAGCCTTCCCCAAGTCACCGGCCGTACACCCGGCCGAGAGGGACATCCACGATGATCTACACCGTCGCCTTCCCCAAGGGCGGAACGACCAAGACCACCACCGCGGCCGAACTGATCTGGACACTGGCCCAGCGAGGCCGGCGAGTCCTAGCCGTCGACCTGGACATGCAGGGCACGCTGACGCAGCGCCTGGGCTTCACCGATGCCACGGAGTTCAACGGCACAGCCGCAGATGTGCTGACCGCCAGGATGACCATCGAAGAGGCTGCGACCGAGGCGCCTGACATCGAGGGCGTCGAGGTGCTGGTCGGCCAGCACGACCTGTCTCTGGTCGATGTGAACAGTGTTGACGACCTCATCACCTCGCTACGGGACCTCCTGCCAGACGTGGCCGATCGCTACGACGACGTCGTGATTGACACCCCGCCGGCCATGAGCGACCTCAGCATTACCGGAATGGCAGCGGCGGAGTACCTCATCGCCCCTGTGGTGTGCGACGTGGAGGCGTACACGCAGGTCGACTACTTCGAGTCGGTGATCGAGAAGCGGCTGGCGCCGAGGATCAACAGGGGGCTGAAGATCGGCGCGATCATCCCCACGCGCTACGACGGCCGCCGTCTGCTGGACCGTGAGCTCATGCTGACGCTGCGCGAGGAGTACGGGGAGTCCACGAAGGTCACTGATCCAATCCGTGAGGGCATCGCAGCTCGTGATGCGACACGCTCGGCCATGCCGGTGGGCCAGTACGATCCCAAGTCGAATCCGGCTAAGGACTACGCAAGGGTGTTCGGCTCCCTGATTGGGGAGGCGTGACGATGCCGACCAAGCGCGTGAACAAGCTGGTGGGCAAGAAGACCCGCAACCAGGTGCGCGACGAAGCCCTGGAGCAGCAGCACCTGCGTGACGAGCAGCTTTTGGATGCCAGAGCCAACCAGCGCAGCAGCACCGCCGGCTCCGACGAGTCGGCCGACATCACGGTCTTCGAGCAGGCTGCCGAGACGCTGGCGAACGAGACCGCGCCGACGCCCGGACCCGTCACCTTGCCGGTGGGGGAGGGGACTCTGGTGCCGGCAGTGACCGCCGAGCCGGTGGGGGAAGGCTCCGATGAGGTGGTGGGGGAGTGGCCGGTGGCCGAGATCTTGAAGCCGCGGTCCAACGGGCAGACCCTCGACGACGCGCAGCAGCACGCCGAGCAGCCGGCGCTCGAGGACGAGGTCCCAGCTCAGGTGCCGGCCGGAGAGACCAGGCGACCGGAGCCTGCTACTCGAGAGAAGACCGAAAATGTGGTGCCGACCGCGGAGCCGATGGGGGAGGGGAGTGCCATGTCAGCACCCGCTGTCCATCCGAGCGGGCTCGCCGTCGCAGACTCCGAGGCTGTCAGGGGCCTCGAGCGGTACTCGCATCCCTTGCCGGGCCCGCGGACCACCACCGTCCCGATCGGCGTCTCGTTCTCACGCACCTCCCTGGACCACGCTAAGCGGGCGTATTCCTCCGACAAGCACCGGATCCCCGGCGGCGGGCCGACGTCCTTCGTCCGCTGGTTGCAGCGGGCGGTGCATCAGCACCTGGCCCTGAGCCCGGAGGAGCGGGAGACGGCGCTGCAGTCCGCTCCGCCGCCGGATGACGGCGGAAGGAAGATCTCCTACAACGTCTTGCTGCCCTACGACCTCCACCACCAGCTGATGGCCGAGCTTGACCGAGCCGAGATGGAGGGCTGGCAGGTGAACAAGTCGGCGTTCGTCCGCGAGGCGGTAGCCGTAGCGATCGGCCAGGCCCTGATCCGGGCGAACGTCACCCAGTTCCCGCCGCTGAAGGGCAAACTCAAGCACGCCCGCTGACCGGCGCATGGTTGACTGGGTGCATAAGTTCAACATGTCGGACAAGTACAACAAGTAGAACACAACAACGCCTCCACGCAGGCCGACGGCCTGTCCCCTATGGAGACGGCGGGCCGTCAGTCGTCGTGGTGGACGGTCAGGAATCACTTGGGAAGTGCTGGATCGCCAGTGGCATCTTGTCCTTTGCGAGATGCTGGCCGACCTCGTATAGCTCGTCCCAGTCATAGTGCAGCTCGGTGGCGTGTAGCACCAGGTCGCGCCGGGCGGCCACCAGCGAACTGGTGAGCTCGGTGTCGGCGATGATGCCGCGGACCTCGACGAAGGTGCGGTGGGCGTCGAGCTGGATGAAGTAGTTCTCGAAGGTGGACGGGTGGAGGTCGACGTCGCGCTCGATGGCGGACGACTCACCCATCAGCACGACGTCTTCGCACCAGCGGTGGACGTCGGCGGCGGTGGGCAGGGTGTGACGGTAGTGGGGGAGGGGTCATTTGCTGAGTACTCATGCCACCCACGTGTGTGACCACACATCCAGCGCACGTACTGCCCCGGGCCGGGCGACCAGGGCCTGGACAACGAGCACCGGGTCGGAGGCGTAGAGCCCGGCGTTGAGGAGCCCGGCGTTGAGGAGCCCGTTGAGCTCGATCACCACCCGGCGGCCGTTCTCGGCGATGTCCAGGTCGATGACGCAGTCGGCCCATTTCCGGATTCTCGCCGGCCAGATCCGCGGCCACCGGCTGACTCGAAGAGCTAACCTGCCACCACCTGGGACACGCCAACGTTGACTGGGAAATTTGGAAACTCATGCAGCGTGTTTCTGGAAACGATGTCGTTCGACTGACATACTTCCAACCATGACGACTATGCCTCGTACGCGCAGTCCCCGTGGCGGCCGCCCGTCCAAGGGCGAGCGACAGAAGGTATCTGCGAACCTTCCCATTGACCGGTACAACCAGTTTTGGGACATCGTGGAGTCCCGTGGCACTACCGCCAATGACCTGGCAGTCGAAATTATTACCGACTGGTTGGACCGTACGGCCATGTCGTCAACGAAGCCCGAGCAGCAGACGATCAATCTGGAGGAACGACGTATCGCCTGATCCCATGACTGCATGAGAAAGGACCCGCCTTCCCAGACGGGTCCCTCTCAAAACAAGTCTCGAAGCCGACCACCTGAGTCGCCAAACCTGTTGGTCTGCTTCGCATATAGCACCGGAGTGATTTCTTGCCCTATCACACCGGGGGTGCGTTACGTCCAGATTAGCACCCTGGGCCCCTGACGCCATACCCCCATGCCCAGAAGAAGTCCTTGATCTGCTAGGAATCTTGCCTCCGAGGCAGGAGACGAGCCCGGCCAGCAGATGGATCACGCACCACCGCCTGACCTATTTCAGGGCCGGGTACACCAAGCACCAGGCTTTGCCGAACAACGGTCAGTCCGTGGTCGAGTTCCCCTATGTCCAGATCAACCCGGCCGACAACATCAACTTTCTGGTGGTCGACGTGGACCGTTGCGACGCGCTCATGCTGCTGATGCATCCCGCCGTGCCACCGGCCACCTGGATCATCCACAAGCCCGAGTCTGGTCATGCTCAGGCAGGCTGGGCGATCGACCCGGTCTTCGTCGGTCGTGGTCACCGTCCCGGCCCGAAGCAGTACGCCGACTCGGTATTACGTTCCCTAACTCGGTTGGTCTACGGCGACGAGAACTTCACCCGATTCCTGGTTCAGAACCCATCTGCCCGCAACCCGGTGGGGGAGGTCTACTGGGGGAACAGGGCCACTCCGTGGCATCTGGGGGAGTTGATGGACCACATGAAGTCCTACGTCGATCCGTTTCACGACGAGATCCTCGACGGACCAGCCGTCTCGGCATGGCAACCCACTCCGGACAGAGCCAAGCAGTCGCGAAAAGTGCAGCAGTCGATTGCCAACACCTCTGGGCGCAACTGCTCTCTGTTCCGTAAGACCCTGCGGTGGCTCTGGACCCGGTGGCTCGGGGAGGAGCGCAAGCCACACGAACCTGATGCGCTGGCGTATGCCCGAACGCTCAATCGAGACCTCGAGCACCCGTTGCCAGACAAGGAAGTCCGGGAGCTGTCTGCCTCCGCGTGCCGTCAGGCACGCAAGGGCAACGGCCGACCACGTACGTCTAGCCATGGAGGCAAAAGAAACCAGTTCCTATCACGGAAGGGCCGGGTAGGGGGCAAAGCCACCTCGGAGGCGAAGGCTGAGGCAGCGGCAGCCAACGCGGCGACTGGGCGCACCGTGCGCTCGGCAATGACCGATGCGAAGGCGCTGAAGGCCCAAGCCCTGCACCTGGCGGGGGAATCGAAGCAGGCGATCGCCGAGCTGATGAGAGCCTCCGTCAAGACGGTAGGTCGTTGGTTAGCTCGGGTGGTGGAGGGTGCCGAGACCATCACACCACCTGTAGCTTCAAGAATGTCCAGGCGGGAGCAGCCCGGCGCTTTGCCATCTGACCAATCGGAAAGCGCCGACTGGGGGCACTCTGCATCGATTCCTGCGGACACCGGTGCAGTCCCTGACCCTGAGCCTGCCGAAACGCCAGCTGAACCAACGCTGCGCATGGACGAAGGCGCCATTTATCGCGGCCCAGAAGTCCTGCCCCCTATCCGACCTTCAGAGCCGCGTGTCTGGGCCACTCTTCAGCGCGCAATCGGTCGACCTCCGCGAGCCCGACCTCATTGACGCGCTTGAGAGTGGTGAGGTCGGTTTCATGTAGAGCCGGATATGTCCGCCTGATAGGGAGTCACTTCAGTCTTGCGTAGACCATGCCGGTGACAGGCTCTGTGTTCCGGGGCTGGCTCAGCGGTTCTTCGACGGAGACCGCACCGCACCAGTGGGGAGAGGGACAGCATCCACGGCCGCCTCGTGATGGGCGGTCCGGGGCAGAGCGCGGCTGGCAGGCCAGGGGTCCTCCAGGTGGCGGTACCAGGGGTTGCCATAGATCCGCAGCGGTGGTGGGACCGACTCCGGGTCGGGGCAGGCCGGTCGGTGGGATGGTCTCCGGCTTCCAAGAGGTGTTCGGCGCCGGCGAGAAGGGTGGCGGGGATCAGCAGGACACCGCCGTCGTTGCCCAGCAGTAGGTCCGAGTCCACCACGATGGCCGAGCGCCTGGCCGCCAGATTGTTGATGACCCGAGGGTGAACCTGGTTGCCGTGCCTGTGGTCGGGGCGGTCTCGACCCGTTCCACGGCGGTGACCTCCACCTCGGGCAGCTCCCGGCCGCTGAGCCGGTAGTCGAGCAGGGCCTGCTGGCTCAGGTTCAGCAGTGCCGGCATCAGGGCGGCAGGGGTGATCTTCACGGCCTCGGGCAGGGCCACGGTTATCCGGGCGGTGGTGCCGGCGGTGGTCTTCCGCAGCTGGGCTGCCACGGCGAAGGAGCCCACGACCGGGACCTCGCCCAGCACAGGGTTGGGCGTGCCGGCAGCGCTTACGGGAACTCCATGGGGGGATGGGAAAGGACCCAGGCTCTCACAGTGTCGCCTCGAGAAACTGGGGCGCGGTGGTCACCGGGCCTCCGTTTCGTCGTGCGCGCGGACTGTTACGGTCGCTCCAGCAAGTATCGAAAGCGATCGTCACCTCACCCGAGGAGGGTGACGATCACGCTCATCGATCACCGCCAAGTGCACCGGGGGGTCGGGTGAGGAGGCCAGGCGTGCATCTGACAAGCCTCCCTTGGACGGGGCATTTGCTAGAGCTGGGGGACGCATTCGCCGGCGCCGAGCTTGGCCAACCCGGCCCGGTCACCGGCGGTGAGGGCGGTGTTGTGCTCAGTGCTCACCCCGTGCATCAGGTGGGTGGGGTCCTCGACGTGGCCCAGGCCGAGGACGTGGCCAAGTTCGTGCATGATGACGGCCCGGACAATCTCGGCTCCTGCGGGGTGCTGGAGTGTCTCTTGCAGGTCGAGGGCGTCGAGGGTCATGAGGCCGGTGACGTAGGCGTGCGGGCTGTTGCCGACCTGCAGGTAGGTACTGCCGCCCAGCCCGGCGACCTCACCGGCCAAGTCCGGGTATTTCGTAGGGGTGGACCAGGTGATGAGCACGGGCGCCCAGCGTTCACCGTAGCGTTCGGGCTGGTAGGGCTGGCGGTCCTGTCGGGGTGCTTCGGTAGTAGTTCCGTCGTCGAGGAACTGCAATCCGGTGGCCGCAGAGATCTCGGCGATGGCTTGTTCGAGCAGTTGCTGTCCACCGGCGGGGGCCCCGTCGGGGCGCACGACGTAGCGGATGGGGCGGCACGGGTCGTAGGCGACGACCTGGTCACCGGGGCTCTGGGTGGCCAGCAGGCTGTACCCACCGGTGTCGGATACGACCGGGGGCGTCCCGAGGGGCTGGGCGGCTGAGTCCACCCCGGCCGGGGGACCGTAGGCGTTGTCGGCGTCCGCCGGCACCGGGATGCGCCCATCCGTGGACAACCCTGGGGTGTTGAGATCGGCAGATCCCACGATGACGTCCCCCTCGGGCACCGGATGGACAGTGGTGATGTCGACCGGCGGTTCAGATGCGGCCTGCTCCACGGGCCCGGAGGCGGGGCCGGGATCCTGTGGTGGCGGGGATGGTAGTGCCGGGGTGGAGGAGGCGCTGACGAATCTTTCCTGGACATGGGGCAGCACGAGGTATCCACCGATCGCCGGGACACCCACCACGAGCGTCAGCACCAACAAGGTCATCCCCCATGAGGTCCGGCGGGGACTACGGTCCGAGGCTGGAGGCTCCCAGCGGCGCCAGTCCGAGACTGGCGTCTCCCAGTTCACGGTCCGGTCGGCCCGACGGCGGCGCCGAGGTTGGCCTGCCGCAGCAGAGACGTCTTGTCGGCTCAGGGCCTCATCGATCACCCACTGCGGGACTGTACGTTTTTCGGTGTAACTCCTGAGCTGGGAGGCATGACCGATGGATGACGTGATGACGTCGCAGGACGTGGAGGTCCAGGAGCCCGTGACCGCTTTTGGGGAACAAGGGCAAGACGCCGAGCAGCGGCTCGGCAAGACGCCGGCGGTGGACCGGACGCTGGTGGCGCAACTGGTCGCCGGAGCCCGGGAGCAGGGCCTGGATCTGGCCGGGGAAAACGGGCTGCTGGGCCAGCTGACGAAGCTGGTGCTGGAGTCTGCCCTGGAAGGCGAGATCACCGATCACCTGGGCTACGAGCCCCACGAACGCGGCGGCTCGACCGACGGCAACAGCCGCAACGGCACCCGATCGAAGACGGTGCTGACCAAGGCAGGCCCGGTGGCGATCGAGGTGCCGCGCGACCGGGCCGGGACCTTCGAGCCGGGCATCGTGAAGAAGCGGCAGCGTCGGCTGGGCAGCGTTGAGGACATGGTGCTCTCGCTGTCCGCCCGCGGACTCACACACGGCGACATCTCCGCGCACCTGGCCGAGGTCTACGGTGCGGAGGTGTCGAAGACGACGATCTCCACGATCACGGACAAGGTCCTCGAGGGCATGGCCGAGTGGCAGAACCGCCCGCTGGACCCGGTGTATCCGGTGGTCTTCGTGGACTGTGTCCACGTCAAGGTGCGCGACGGGCAGGTTGCCAACCGGCCGATCTACATCGCCCTGGCTGTGACCGTGGACGGCAACCGCGACATCCTCGGGCTGTGGGCCGGGGACGGCGGGGACGGCGGGGAGGGCGGGGAGGGCGCGAAGTACTGGTTGCAGGTCCTGACCGAGATCAAGAGTGGCCCGCATCGCTGGGCTCATTTCATCGTCTGCGACGGCCTCAAGGGTCTGCCCGATTCCGTGGCCACCGTGTGGCCGGCCACGATCGTGCAGACGTGCGTGATCCATCTGATGAGGGCGAGCTTCCGCTACGCCGCCCGGCAGGACTGGGACGCGATCTCCCGAGCTCTCAAGCCCGTCTATCAGGCCGCGACCGTGGCCGAGGCCGAGGAACGCTTCTTGGAGTTCCAGGAGAAGTGGGGCCGGAAGTACCCGGCGATCGTCAGGCTCTGGTCGAATTCCTGGGCGGAGTTCGTGCCGTTCCTGCAGTTCGACCGCGAGATTCGCCGGGTCGTGTGCACCACGAATGCGATCGAGTCCGTCAACGCCCGAATCCGCAAGGCTGTCAGGGCCCGCGGCCACTTCCCCAACGAGCAGGCTGCGCTCAAGTGCGTCTACCTCGCCGTGATGGCCCTGGACCCGACCGGCAAGGGGCGGGCACGCTGGACCCAACGCTGGAAGGCAGCACTCAACGCATTCGAGATCACCTTCGACGGCCGGCTCTCCGCCGGTGGCCGCTGAACATCAACAACCCGAGTTACACCGAAAACTGGACAGACCCTCCGGTAGCCGGGCCTTATGTAAAAAGCGTTTGCAGAGCCCCTGCTGGTCATGAGCTTGGGCACCTGCCGTATCCCTCGGGGCCGCCCCCAGTGGCAAGCCAGGTCAACGACACCTATCCGTGCGGCAGTCCCAGTCGATGAAATGAGCCCAGCGATGCGGGCCACACGGTCGCCCCTCGACGACCTTGTCACTGGCAGTTCACCTGCGTGGTTGAGCCTGCACCTCCAGCTTGAGCATGCCTTCCGGGAACGCGCTCAGCGTTGTGGCCAGCTGCTGGTCGAGGTAGGTCAGCAGCAGGCGCCGGTAGACGATGCCTTCCGGGCTCACCCCGGCCCCACCGGCATGACGCCGTGTGGGCTCGACAGCAGCGATAACGGCGTCCAGGCGTGCGAGGTCGTCTGCGGTCCACGGGCTCTGGTACACCCGCAGGCGCCCACCGTACACGGGCAGAAGGGCTCGCCGGGCCGCTGTGACATCGGTGGCCGAGACCACGACCTCTTCCACCCCATCCGGGGCCACCCGGCGGAA
>NZ_LDNX01000170.1:0-7054 GCF_001027955.1 Kocuria sp. SM24M-10
CGGTCCGCGTCGCTACCAGCAATCCGTACACGCAGTACCCGGTCTTAACCGACGAGGCCGACTCAAACGGGCGCCGGCTCGCCCCGTGGGACGACGGTGAGCGGCGAGTCCGGATTCATCGGGTCTTCCGGCTGCACCCGGATGTCGTAGAACGCGGCCAGCCGCAGGAGCAGCTCGCGGCACTCGGCCTTGTGCTCGGGGCCGACCTGCCTGTTGTACTTGTTGACGAACCAGCCCTGGAAGTAGGCGTCCGCCCGCGTGCGGCAGTACGCGTCGTAGAGCCCGTCCGCGCGCAACCAGGCCGAGCGCGCCTCTTCCAGCGGCAGGTACTTCCGGTAGAAGCCCGGCCCCACGGTGTTGACCATGCTGTTGGTCACCGCGCCGTAGTACACGTGGATCGGCAGCTTGACGGTGTCGATCCGCCGGGCCCGGCCGAGCATCTGCTGGAAGGCCATGGAGTCCTGGCCGAGGGCGCCGATCGGCTGGTGGAGGCCGATCGTGCGCAACCAGGCGGTGTCCGCGACCAGTGCCTGGATGCTCATCGGTTGGAAGCTGATCCGCTTCAGTGCGTCCTCCGGCACGATCTTGCCGCCCACGGGGTCGTCCTCGAGAACGCCGTTGAGAATGCCCACGTTCGGAATGACCCGCCGGTAGGACGACAGCTTGACCATGTCACCGATCGCGAACTGCAGCTTCAGGTCGCGGACACGCTCGAGCAGGATCCGGAACCCGTCGTGGACGGCCTCGTTGTCGGGATCCAGGTACGTGAGGTAGGGCGCCGTGGCCATGGCCAACCCCTGGTTCCGCGGACGGGACGCGCTGCCGGAGCCGCCGACCTCGTTGAAGTGCGCCCGAACGTTGGGGTGACGGGCGGCCAGCTCTGCCACCACCTGACGGGTGGTGCCGTCGGTCGACCCGTCGTCGATCAGCAGGACCTCCATGCGGTCGAAGATCGTGGAGCGCTGGAGCGAGCGGAAGCACTTGTGCTCCAGGTGCATGCCGTTGTTGTAGACGGGCACCACCACCGTGAGCTCCGGGCCGGCGACCGTTGCCGACACCGCGCCACCGCCCCCCGGGGCGGTGTTCACGCCGAACGGGTCGACGGAGTAGCCCGAGCCGGTGATCTCCGAGCCGGCCACGTACTGCTCCAGGGCCGGTCCGGTGGCCCACAGGGCGCTGCGGTGGCGGTCGTGGGCGAGGCCCACGGGTTCGTGGTCCTCCACCGAGATGACCCGGCCGGGCTGCTCGTAGCCGTTCTTGGCGACGAAGTCGACGTCCGCGTAGGCGAACCCGTTGACGAGGTCCTGGACGTAGTGGCTCGCGTACTCGTAGCGCGGGTCGACGGGGACGACGACGTCGAACTGATCCCGGCGCCGCAGGAGGTCCTCGCGTGGTACCACCTCGATCTCCCCGGCAGACTGCCGGCGGGCGATGTCGTGGACGGCCGGAACGACCTCGTCGGCCGTGACGGCGACGCGTCGCTGCACGGGAGTGGTCGGCAGCCCCACGGTCTTCAGGATCTCCCCCATCCGGTCGTGGGCCAGATGATCGGTGAAGGCGCGCCGGAGCCCGCTCATCTGGGTGCGGTACAGCTCCTCGCCATACATCGCTTCGAGGACGAGCGGCACCTCGGCGGCATGGTCGACCAGCTGCACCTCGGGCAGCAGGTCGTTGAGCGCCAGGCTGTAGTTGGACAGGACGAACGCCCCCATTGCCTGCAGCTCCACGGCCCGGTTGGCGAACATCGTCGGGCTGTAGTTGACCGAGTTGAGGTTGATCTGCACATCAACCATCCGCTGCAGCTTCAGCAGGTCCTCGTGGGCGACCCCGGGCCCCAGGTACGGGAGGTATTCCTCCGGATAGAAGTAGTTGGGGTCCCCCAGCCGACTGTTGCGGTCGAGGATCAGCAGATCTCGGCCGGAGTCGAGCACGCCGTCGAACAGTTTGGCAGCCCCGATCCGGCGGTTCGGATACTTGTGGGCAAGCCATGACCCGGCGAAGAGAACCTCGTGTCGCCGTTTCCGTCGCGAGCCGACCGGGTTGTGCGCACGGGGATTTACCCCGAAGGTCAGGGCTGTGACGGCCTGGGCACGTGGACATGCCTCGAGGTAGTCGGGGATCTTCTTCCGGTCGGAGGTGAAGACGAAATCCGCTTCCTGCGCTAGACCGAGGAAGACCGCGTAGTTGGGCGGGTCCTCCTTCGAGTAGAACGCCACCGGGACCCCGAGGGCCCTGAAGTGCGGAATCACCTCGGTGCGGACCATACCGGTGGCCGAGCTCGCACCGTGCCAGTCCTCGAAGCGGCCGCGCCAGGTGGAGGCGATCAGGAGCAGGTCCACGTCTGCGGCCACATCCCGGAAGTTCTCCGGGGTCACGTACGTGATGTCGGCCGTCCCCTCGAAAGTCACCCATAGGAACTGGTCGGCGATCACGGCCACCCGGGCACGGTGCGGTCGCACACTACGCGTCCCCAGGTGGGCCGGCAGCTGCCGGGCCGCATCCAGCAGTTCGCCGACCTTCTCCGTGCGGGACAGCCAAAGCAAGCGCTCGGTGTACTCCTCAGGAGTCCGGGATCGGGCCCAGTGCACGGGACTTCTCCCGTTCCTGAGCTGGCCTCGGAAATGAGCCGACCGGTAGTAGCGCCGGTCCTCGCGGAGATCGGCTTCTCGCGCCTTGAGTTCCTCGATTCGGTCTCGCACCTTCGCTTTGCGCATAGCCACCTGGTGAGGATTCAATGGGCTCATCGGCGGGCTCCTGCGCGCATCTTCCAATACACTCGTTGCAGCCGGCCCATCGCCGAGCCCTGCAGATTTCGCAGGGATGTTCGCGTCTTGTCCAGCTCGGTGCGCAACTTCTCGATCTCCTCCTGCCGCCTACGCAATTCCGATTCCAGCCACCAGATCTTCTGCAGCCGGGCGTTGTCCTTGGCCTTGGCCTCACGGTCCCGCTTCTCCAGGTTCGAGAAGAACACGAGTTCTTTCTCGTATGACTTGATCAGCTCCTGATGAAGCGTCGCGAGTTCGGCCGACTGCGCCTCGAGGACATCGGCAACGCCAGGCGGCTCGGCTACGGGGGCTCTCCTGGGAGTTTCCCAAGTGGTCATGTCTGATGTCTCGTTTCTGCGGAGGCAGGAGGCGTGCGCCGCTGTGTCCCAAGGGCACACATATATGTCGATCGGTTCAGCGGATCGACCGATTCACGGTGGTCAGTGTGCAACGGCGACGACGGGCACAGAGGTCGTGTGCATGGCCGGAACAGGCAAGCGCGGCTGACGCCATAGGCCCTTGGTGTCCACGACCGTCTTGCCGTCCAGTACGCCCTTGGGCAACTTCGAGAACTGCTGATGGTCCACGAGCAGCACCACAACGTCGGCCTGTTTGATCGCGTCCAGGACCTCGGCGAAACGCACGTTCTTCAGGCCCTGCAGTGCGGGCGGGAGCTCCGCCACGTGGGGCTCGACAGCAAGGACAGTCCCGTGCGACAGATCCCGCGCCAGCCGGCGCGTAACCTCCACGGCCGGGGACTCCCGCAGGTCGTCGATGTCCGGCTTGAACGCCAGACCCAGAGCCGCGACCACGGGCACGTCCAGGCCGGCCGTCGCCTCCTCGACCTTCCGTACGACCCAGTCCGGCTTGCCGTCGTTCACCTCGCGCGCGGTGCGAATCAGCCGGGACTCCTCCGGGGCTGCGGAGACGATGAACCAAGGGTCCACGGCGATGCAGTGCCCACCCACGCCGGGGCCGGGTTGGAGGATGTCCACCCGGGGGTGGTGATTGGCGAGCTCGATGAGCTCCCACACGTCGATGCCCAGCCGGTCGGCGACGAGGGACAGCTCGTTGGCGAAGGCGATGTTGACGTCTCGGAAGGAGTTCTCGGTCAGCTTGGCCATCTCCGCGGTGACGTCATCGGTCTCCAGCAGCTCGCCCACGCAGAAAGTCGCGTAGAGAGCCTTGGCCCGCCGGGTGGCCTCGGGGGTCATGCCACCGATGATGCGGTCGTTGGTGATGAGCTCTTCCATGACGCGCCCCGGCAGCACGCGCTCGGGGCAGTGGGCCACGTGGATGGCTGGTTTGCCATCGGCCCCGTCCAGGGACAGGTCAGGGCGCAGCTGAATAAGATGCTCGGCCATCTTGCGCGTGGTCTGGGGTGGGGAGGTGGACTCGAGGATGATCAGCTCGTCGCCACGCAGTTGTGGGGCGATGCTGTGCGAGGCAGCACGCACGTAGGACAGGTCGCCCTCGTAGTTGTCGGTGAACGGCGTGGGCACGGCCACCACGTAGGCGTCCCCATGTGGCATCTCGGTGGTCGCTGTGAGCGTCCCCTCCGCCACGACGCGCGCGAGCTGCTCCTCCAAGCCCGGTTCAACGAAGGGAATCTCTCCCCGGTTGATCTGGGCGACGTTGGCTTCGTTGATGTCCACGCCAATGACGCGGGAGCCGTAGTTGGCCAGGACCACGGCGGTGGGCAGGCCGATGTAGCCGAGACCGACGACGACGACGTTCTGCTGTTCAGACATGGCGCACTTCCTGGGGGGTGGGGGGCTGGGGGGCGGAATCAGGTTGAGCGAACACGGGTTGTGGGCGACTGCGGGGACGTCTCGTGTCAAAATCATACTCTGGCACGTTCATGGACTCGGCCGGAAAGTGCCCCGGCGCCGTGTCGGTCGCCACGGGTCCGACGGCTGCCATTGGCCTTCTGACCGGGGAGGACAGGACACGCCGGGCTGAGAGCAGCGTTGGTGACGAAGTCGGCGGCGCCGCGTTCTAGACTGAGGCCGCCCCCGTCCTCCTTCCCAAGTTTCCCCATTTGAGTGAAGATCGATTCTTGCTCCCCTCCCCACGACAAGGCGGTTCTGCATGCCCACGATCATGCCGATCTACGGCACCCGGCCCGAGGCCATCAAGATGGCGCCGATCGTGAAAGCTCTGGAGGACTCACCGGACTTCGAGTGCGTGGTCACGGTCACCGGCCAGCACCGGGAGATGCTGGACCAGGTCAACGAGATCTTCGACATCATCCCCAACCACGACCTGAACATCATCCAGCCGCGCCAAACCCTCAACGGGATCCTCACCCGCACCGTCGAGGGGCTTGAGGTACTGTTCGCCGAGAACACCCCTGATGCTGTCGTGGTCCAGGGGGACACCACCACCTCCACTGCCGCGGCCATCGCTGCGTTTTACCGGGGTATCCCGGTGATTCACGCCGAGGCCGGCCTGCGCTCGTTCGACCTCCTCTCCCCCTTCCCTGAGGAGGCCAATCGAAAGTTGACCTCCCAGATCACCTCTTTGCACTTGGCGCCCACGGCAACCTCCAAGCGGAACTTGTGTGCCGAGGCGATCCCGGAGGACGACATCGTGGTGACCGGCAACACGGTTATCGACGCTTTGCTGCACACGGTCGGAAAGAAGTTGCCTTTCACCGATCCCGCGCTCGAGCAGATCGCCGCGTCCGAGGGCAAGGTGCTGCTGGTGACCACCCACCGGCGGGAGAACCAGGGCGAGGCCATGCGCGGGGTAGGGCGAGCTTTGGCCCGAATCGCAGCGGCCGAGCCCGAGCTGACCATCGTGCTGCCGGCTCACCGCAACCCCGTGGTGCGCGAGGCCGTGCTGCCGGCACTGGAGGGCAAGGACAACGTCGTGGTCACCGAGCCCCTGGCATACGGCGAGTTCACCCGGATGCTGTCCGTGTCCGATGTGGTGCTCACCGACTCCGGTGGCGTTCAGGAGGAGGCGCCGTCCCTCGGCAAGCCGGTGCTGGTGATGCGGGAGAACACGGAGCGACCCGAAGCTGTGCACGCCGGCACCGTCAAGCTCATCGGCACCGACGAGGAGCGGATCGTCACCGAAGTCGATGCCCTCCTCAACGACGCGGAGGCTTACGCGGCCATGGCCAACGCCGTCAACCCCTACGGCGATGGACGCGCCGCGGCCCGCAGTCTCGCGGCCATCGAGCAACAGTTCGATCTTGGCCCACGGATCGAGGACTTCATCTTCTGACGACTCGCAGAACTACAGGTCACGACGAACCCGCCAAGCCGAACACCGCCACCCCAAGAGCCCGAGGACTCCACTACACATGACGAACCCGCCCGGCATCACCGTGAGGCTCGACGCGCTCGACGCCTTCGAGTCGACCACGCTCGTCCCGGAGGTGGCTCACAGGATCGACGTCGTGACGCCGCGCACGGTGCTGCCGCTGCTCGTGGTGCGCAAGCTGCAAGCGCAATCGGTAGTGGTCATGAACAACGGCGCTGTCGATCAGAATCTGGCCCACCGCCGGGTTGTCTTCCAGCGTTCGAGTTGGAGTGAGGACATCCGGCACCATCAGATCTACCTGTACGACCCTGCCACCGGCGGCCCCGACTTTCTGTCCCTCGCCTGGGGCCAGCTGTCCGAGGACCACTGGCTGGTTCCCGACATGGCCCGTGCGGTTGTGACATTGGCCGAAGCGTTGGGCTGCCCTGAGGTTCACCAGCGGACGTACTTCGGCTCGTCTGCCGGCGCTTTCATGGCCTTGGCACTGATGGCGCACGACAATGGCTCGCGGGCCGTCATCAACAATGCGCAGTTCGACTGGACCAGGTGGATGCCCACGGGTGTCAACGCCCTCCGCGAAGCTCGTTTCGGCAATCTGCTGCCCACGTTGCTCCGGGAGCGATATCCCGACCGCACCAATGTGCTCACGCTTCTTGCGGCCCGAGCCGCGCGCATGAATGTGCAGTACCACGTCAATCTGGCGTCCAAACACGATCGGGTCATCGACTATCCGATGTTCCACGATTTCCTGGTGGAGCACGCACACCTGATCGGCGATGTCGAGGTCCACCCATACTTCGACGAGAAATCGGGGCACAACCCGCTGTCCAAGGAGAGAACCTTGAGCATCCTCAACGAGTGAGCCTGCGACGGCATTCTTGTCACTGATCAACGACCACACGAAAAGGACACAGCATAGATGAAGATCACGGTTCTGGGCACGGGCTACCTGGGGGCCACGCACGCCGCGTCGATGGCGGAGATGGGCTTCGCGGAGGGCGTTGACACCCGTGGGC